>DASTAI010000186.1:0-5631 GCA_035712865.1 Solirubrobacterales bacterium | reverse complement strand
CGACGAGCAGGCCGGCACCGAGGCCGACTGCCGCGTCTCCCCAGTCGAAGCCGTCGGCTGTCGCCGGGGCCCCGGTCGGCGACAGGTCAGCGACGAACGGATCGGCCTTCGAACCGTCACGCCGCAGTGCCACCTGGTAGGAAGACCCCGAGGCTGGATACGCCCGGAACGGAACGGCCTTGGATCCGTCACGGCGGAGGACGACGTCTCCCCAGGCAGAACTGGCGGGGAGCGCCACCGCTAGAGCGATGACGGCGATTACGGCGATTCGTGCCACGTTCGAGGACTTCATCAAGTACTCCCTTCGAGGATTGCCCGATGAGCCTCGCCACCGGGCCCGAAGGGCCGCTTAAGTCGCGCTTAAGCGCCTCCCTCGTTGCTGTAGCTTCATCACCGGGAGAAGGGAAGAAAGATGGATTTCCGGATCCTTGGGCCCTTGCAGGTCGTGATCCACGGCCAGCCCCTCGAGCTCACGGCTGCCAAGCAGAAGGCCGTGCTGGCGAACCTGCTTCTCCATCCCAATGAGGGAATCTCCAGTGACCGCCTGATCGACGAGATCTGGGGGAGCGACCCGCCACGGTCGGCGGCCAATGCGCTTCAGGTCTATGTCTCCCAGCTTCGCGCCCTGCTGGATCCCCAGCGCAGGAAGGGGGAGCCCAGCGCCGTTCTGCCGGCGGTTGCGGGCGGCTACATGCTTCGACTGGAGCCGCAAAGCGTTGACGCGCAGCGCTTCGAGCGCCGGCTCGTTCGAGGGACGGCTGCGCTTCACGCCGGGGACCCGGCCAGCGCAGCCGAGCAGCTTCGCGAGGCCATCGGTCTCTGGCGTGGGGCCGCGCTGGCGGACTTCACTTACGAGCCCTTTGCTCAGGGCGAGATCGTTCGTCTCGAAGAGCTTCGCGTCGTCGCTCACGAGGAGCGAATCGAGGCCGACCTCGCCCTCGGCGGCCACGCCGCGCTGGTCAGCGAGCTGGAGGGCCTCGTGCGTGAGCACCCTCTGCGCGAGCGGCTACGTCGGCAGTTGATGCTCTCCCTCTATCGATGCGGGCGCCAGGCCGAGGCTCTCGAGCTGTACCAGGAGACCTATCGGACATTGAACGACGAGCTCGGAATCTCACCTGGGGTAGAACTGCGGGAGCTGGAGGAGGCGATCTTGCGACAGGACCCGGGCCTGGCCTCACCGCAGACCGCATCGCGACAAGTGCAGCCTGCCGGTCCCGTGGGGGCGGAATCGACCAGCGCCATCCTTGCGCGCCGGCCTGTGACGGTTCTCGTGATCGGCCGCGCCGGCGGGACGGACAGCGACCCGGAGATACGCCTCGAAGCCGCTCGACGGCATCTTGAGTCGGAAACCGCACTGATCGAGCGTCACGGCGGCATCCTCGGGGGGACGATTGGCGACCGCCTGATGGGAGTCTTCGGCGTACCGCATGTGCACGAGGACGACGCCCTGCGCGCGGCCCGGACCGCCCTCGCGCTGCGTGCCACCTTTCCCGCGATCCGGATCGGGATCGCCAGCGGCGAGGTGATCGCCGGCGACGCGATCACGGCTACCTCCCCGCTGGCGGGCCCGCCGGTCACTCGAGCAGAGGAGCTTCAGAGCCTCGCGGCGCCGGGCGAGATCCGGATTGCAGACGAGACGCGGGAGTTACTCGGCGCTACTGCCGTGGTCGACCCCGAGGATGAATGGCCGGATGGACGCCTCGACGGCCTCGCCGATACAGCCCCTCCGCTCTCCGCCTCTCCGTCAACTCGGCTCGTTGGCCGAGAACGCGAGTTGGCGCAGCTCCACCAGGCACTTGATGGGGCGGCCGCCAGCCGCACGACGCATCTGTTCACGGTGAACGGCCCGCCCGGGATCGGCAAGACTCGCCTCGTAGAGGAGTTCGCGACGCGGGTGGCTCGCGAAGCGACAGTGGTGGCCGGTCGCTGCCTTCCGTACGGGGAGGGCATCACCTTCTGGCCGCTGCGGGAGATGGTCGCTCAGCTCACCTCCAGTCGATCGCTTCTCGAGCTGGTCGCGGCCGAGGATGCCCCCGAGGTTCTCGCCGAGCGGATCGAGGATGCGATCGTGAGTGGGGAGCCGACCAGCGGTCGAGATGAGATTTTCGTCAGCTTTCACCGCCTGCTGCGGGCCGCGGCCCAGGAACGGCCGCTGGTCGTCGTCTTCGAGGACATTCACTGGGCCGAGCCGACCCTGCTCGACCTGATCGAGTACCTGGCTGAGCGAGAAAGAGACGCACCAGTCCTGATGCTGTGCCTTGCACGGCCTGAGCTGCACGAGGACCGCGCGGGCTGGGGCGGGGGGAAGGTCAACGCCAGCTCACTTCTTCTCGAGCGGCTGAGCGAGCGGGAGAGTGAGGAACTGGTGGACACACTTGCGGCCGCGCTCTCCGATTCGACGCGATCCCAGGTCCTGGAGGTGGCCGAGGGGAACCCACTGTTCTTAGGACAGATCCTGGCCATGCTGAAGGAGTCGGGACCGCCGGATGGGAAGGTCCCGATTCCGGCGACCATCCAGGCGCTGCTCGCCGCCCGGCTGGACCGGCTCGGGCCCGGGGAGCGCGCCGTGATCGATCGGGCCGCGGTGATCGGAAAGTACTTCTGGGCCGGTGCTGTCGTGGAGCTGCTTCCCGAGGCCGCGCGGCCGTTCGCCCCCCGGCACCTAGAGGGACTGGTGCGGAAGGACCTCTTGGCACCGGCCCGCTCGTTGCTGCCCGGGGAAGACGCGGTCCGCTTCCGGCATGTCCTGATCCAGCAGGCTGCGTACCGGGCGGTCCCGAAGCAATTGCGGGCGGCCTTCCACGAGAGCTTCGCCGACTGGCTCGAATCGGCCGTTGGAATGACCGAGCATCCCGAGATTGCGGGCTTTCACCTCGAGCAGGCTTATCGCTACCGACTCGAGCTCGGTCAGCCAGGAGAAGCGGATGGCCAGCTCGCCGCGCGGGCCGCGGATCGCCTCTCCCTCGCGGGACGGAGAGCCTTTCACCGAGGGGACATGCCGGCGTCAGCCGCTCTCTTCGGACGGGCGAGCCCACTGCTGCCCGCCGGGTCGGCCGAGCGGGTCGAACTCCTCCCGGACCTCGGCTATGCGCTGTTCGAAATCGGTGAGATCGAACGGGCGGAGGCGGTTCTGCGCGAGGCCGAGGACCGAGCGAGAGAGCTCAGCGATCGGCGTACCCAATGGCAGGCCACTGTCAAGCGGGAGAACGTCCACATGTATGTGGAGCCGAAGGCCGTCGATCCGACGGCCCTCAGCCGAACCGCCGAGCTCGCGATCGAGAGGCTGGCCGAGTTGGACGACGACTCCGGACTCGCCAGGGCCTGGATTCTGCGCTCAGAGGTGCTCGAGTTGCAGGGCTATGCGGACCAGGCAGCCCAGGCGGCGGAGCGCGCCTCCGTTCATGCCACCCGCGCTGGCAGCCGGCGTGAGGAGGCCTGGGCCCGCGGCCAGTACGCCTGGTGCCTGCTCGAGGGCTCGACCTCGGTGGCCGAGACGATCCGCCGCCTGGAGGAGATCCTGTCCTCAACCGAGGGGGAGACAATGCTCGATGCGAACATGTCCGCGTTCCTGGCCATTCAGCAGGCGATGACGGGCCGCTTCGACGAGGCGCGGGAGCTTTTTGCCCGGAGCCGGGAACTGACCTCCGACCTCGGGCTACGCTGGCGGGCCGGCACGCACGCGGTGCTCAGCGCCTACATCGAGCAGCTCGCTGGCGATGCGGTGGCGGCAGAACGAGACCTCAGGATCGCCCAGGAGGTCTTCGCGGAGATCGATGATCGCTGGTTCCAGGCCATCGTTGCGGCTGATCTCCTGCGCCCCGTGTACGAGCAGGGTCGCTATGCCGAAGCCCTGTCGCTGATCGGGGAGCAGGATGACCTTTCAGCCTGGTTCCCGGAAGCGCGTATCAAGACGGGTGGCGTCCATGCGCTGCTCCTCGCCCGGGACGGCGACAGCGAGCACGCTCAGGTCCTGGCTCGCGATGCCGTCGACGTTGCTAGCGGGACCGAATCGTTGCTCTGGCAGGCTCAGGCGTTGCAGGACCTCGCCGTGGTGCTCAATGCAGTGGGTCAAGGGGATGAAGCGCTTGCGCGAGCCAGAGAGGCGGTCGAGCTTTGCGAACGCAAAGGGAGCACCGTCTCCGTCGCCGCCGCGGGAGACCTCGTCCGCCGGATCGGGTCGCCGAGCGTCGACTGGGAATAGGTCGTCAGAAACCGGTGGTCGCGTGGTACCAGAGCAGCCCTCCAAGTCGGTGACCCGCCCTTCTTGCGGGAGAAAAGCCGCCCGTGGCGCGTTGTTAGGGAGTCCGCTACGCACCGCCTCGGGAGGAAGCGCATGGAAGCGACGCAAAACGGGGTTCGAGCTGTTCGGCGGCTCACGCTCGTCGTACTGTTGGCGGCGCTGCTCCTGCCCGCCACCGCAAGCGCGGCAGACAGCATCTACTGGGGCAATGAGTTCAACGCGATCCGGGTCGGAAATCTGGCCGGCACGGGCGCGCAGGACGTGGTCGCCGGCAAGCCTTGTGGGGTGGCGATCGACGCCGCGGCGGGCAAGATCTATTGGGCGAACTGGGACCAGGGGAAGATCCAGCGGGCGGACCTCGACGTCACGGACGCGGACAATGACGGTCCGGACGTGCAGACCCTTTTTGACGCGCCCGACAACCACCTCTGCGGCGTCGCGGTCGACCCTGGGAACAACAAGATCTATTGGGCAAACTTCAGCAGCGACGAGATTCGGGTCGGGAACCTGCAGGGCACCAGCACCTCGACACTCTTCAGAGACCCGGCTGGCAGCGCCCCGAGCGGGGTAGCGATCGACCCCGCGGCAGGCAAGATCTACTGGACCAACCAGTTCACCGACCAGGTTCGAGTCGGGAACCTGGACGGCTCGGGTACCGCCTCGACCCTGTTCGGCAGGGACGCTGCCGTCCCCACCGTCGAGCGAAACCCGATCGGGGTGGCAATCAACCCGGCGGCCGGAAAGATCTACTGGACCGACCTCGGTAGCTGCTGCAGCGGTCCCGGTCAGGTCCGAGTCGGGAACCTCGACGGGACGGGGGCCTCGACGCTGTTCGGCGACGAGATCAGCCCCGGCGGGCTCGCGATCGACCCTGGAGCAAACAGGATCTATTGGGCCACTTTCGGTGGCGGCGCGATCCGGTCCGGGAACCTGAGCGGGACGGGGACCGCCTCGAGCCTGTTCAGCACTGAGTCCAACCCGCTCTTCCCAGCGCTGCTGAGGAAGCCTCTGAGCACGGAGCCCCCAGAGGTCGTCGGCGGAGCCAAGACGGGCAAGATGCACGTCTGCAGCCAGGGCTCGTGGGCCCCCGACCTGCTCGGAGCGTTCCTGTTCCGGGCCCCGGCCAGCTTCGCCTACCAGTGGGAGATGGATGGGTCGAAGATCGCCACCGGTGCGACGTTTACCCCGACTGCGGCCGGCAACTACACCTGCACAGTCAGGGCCAAGAACCAGGCCGGAGAGACCTCACGGACGAGCGCTGTAAAGAAGGTCAAGGTCAGGTAGGTGTCGCGGGTTCGAATCCCGCCCCCCGCTACTAGCCGAGGGTCCTCGAAAGAGGGCCTCGGTGTTTCAGAAAGCATCGGATCAGCCTAGGCTTCGGGCAGGTCATG
>DASTAI010000185.1:0-7022 GCA_035712865.1 Solirubrobacterales bacterium | reverse complement strand
CCGCCGTTGGTGATGAAGACCTTCGTTCCGTTCAGGACCCACTCGTCGCCGTCGAGCCTGGCGGTGGTGCGGAGGCTCTTCACGTCGGATCCCGCCTGTGGCTCGGTGACCGCGTAGGCGCCGAGCTGGATCTGCTCGTCGGTCCCGAAGCACTGCGGTACCCACTCGGCGATCTGCTCGGGTGTCCCGGACGCCGCGATTCCCGCCGCGGCCAGGCCCGAGCCCTGAATCGCGAGGGCGATCCCGGCGCAACCCCAGTGCAGCTCCTCCGCAGTGGTGATCCCGAACTGCCCCTCGGGGTCCGCGCCCATGCGCTGCATGTGCTCCAGACCCTGGAGGCCCCACCTCCGAGCCTCCTTGATCACCTCCCAGGGAGTGCTCTCCTCCTCGTCGTGCTTCCGCGCGGCGGGGCGGATGACCTCACGGGCGAACCGGCGAACCTGGTCCCGGTGCTCGCGCTGTTCCTCGGAGACGGCGAAGTCCATTCCTCGGCCTGCCTTTCGTGACGCGAGGGTGCTCCGGGGGGAGCGACCCGTTTGACTGACTGGTCAGTCAACCAGTCTACTGGAAGTGGGACCTGCCACTTACCACTGGCCGGGGTGGGTACCTTTCGCCGCCCGTGTCAGCGCCACGCCCGATAGAGCGAGCCGCCGAGCGGCTGCGCGAGCTGCCCAACCGGCTCGGGACGAAGGGGCTGATCGCCACCGGGGTCGGCCTGCTGGCCGCCCTGGTGGTGGTGCTGGTGGTGACCGATCCGTTCGGCGGCGGGGGGAAGACCGAAACCCGTGTGGTGACGATTGCGGTGGCGACCGATAACGCCCAGCAGGCGCCGGTCGGAACGCTCGGCTTTCCCCTGGTCGCGACCCGGAACACCACCAGAATCAGCGGACCCGACCCAACGGCCGACGCCGCCGCGGCGGCCCTCGCGACCCATCCGCCGGCACCCGGGGTGAAGCCGCCTCAGGCCGCGATCGTGGTCCCCGACGACGACTGGCAGGCCGGAATCGCGGCCTCTGTGCTGGTTGGGCCACCGACGCGGATGCCGGTGCTGATCAGCGGGGAGAGCTCGGTCCCGGATGCCACGGCGCAGGCGTTGACGCAGCTCAACCCGAGCGGCGCGGGCACCTCCGGCGGCATCTCGGTCTACTCGGCCGGCGGCGCGGCGGTGCCCTCCGGCTTTCACGGCGGCGAGCTGCACGGGAACTCGGCCGCGGAGATCGCGGATCAGTTCGACCAGCTTCGACAGCGGCTGATGAAGCGAGAGCCGGAGCACACCGTGGTGGTCAGCTCCGATGAACCCGGCTACGCGATGCCCGCAGCCGCCTGGGCCGCGCGCTCCGGCGACCCGGTCCTCTTCGCCGGTCGCAACGATGTGCCGGCGCCGACCCTGGCCGCGCTACGGCGCCACGCCGCCGCGGCGGTGTACGTGCTCGGACCCGAGTCCGTGATCTCCAAGGCGGTCGTCTCGCAGATCGGCCGGGTCTCCGCGAGCGTCCAGCGGGTGGGCGCCTCCGGAGTCGTGCAGAACGCGCTCTCCTTCGCGCGCTACACGGACGGCACGTTCGGCTGGAACCTGAACGATCCCGGCCACGGGATGGAGCTCGCCAACTCCGATCGCCCGCTCGACGCGGCGGCCGCGGCCGCGCTCGCGTCCAGCGGCAAGTGGGGACCGCTGCTGCTCACGGACAGCGCCGACACATTGCCCCCCGAGCTGCGCGGCTTCCTGCTCGACATCAAGCCCGGCTACGCGACGGATCCGACCCGCGCCGCGTACAACCACATCTGGCTGATGGGTGACGCAACCGCAATCGGAGGCGAGGTTCAGGCGGAGATCGACGAGCTGGCCGAGCTCGCGCCGATCGCCAACGCCGGCCAGGGCACGTCAGCCGGCGGTGGAATCGGCCAGCCCCCGGCGGTCGAGAGCGAGCCGAACCCCACGCAGCAGCAGGGTAAGAAGTGAGCGAAACGGAGCGACCCGATCGCCTGACCAGGCCGGTGACGGTCGAGGACATCAGGGCGCTGGCGGGGCCCTCCACTCCGCACTTCGCGCTCCAGGTCCGCAATCGGATCCGGCGACTGATCGACGGGCTGCCCGAGGGCGATCCGGTGCGTCGTGAGGGGGAGGTCCAGATCGCGCGCCTCGAGGAGCTCTCCAAGCACAGCGGCGACCCCCGTGGCGGCACCGGGGTGGCGCACTGATGAAGGAACTCGCCGACGACGTCTGGCACATCAAGTGCCTGCCGGGCATGCCCTGGGCGGTCAATGCCTATCTCGTCGGAGACGTCCTGATCGACGCGGGCTGTCGTCAATCGACCGGCCGCATCATGAAGCAGATCGACGGGCGCGAAGTGACGGCGCACGCCCTCACCCACGCCCATCCCGACCATCAGGGAGCGAGCCGCGACATCTGTCAGACGCTCGGCATCCCCTTCCTCTGCTCGGAGCTCGACCAGCCGGCGGCCGAGGACCCGAAGCTGATCGACGAACGCCAGCCGGACCATTTCATGGCCCACTTCTTCTGGCGGATCTTCCATGGCCCGGGGCACAAGGTCGACCGGGTGATCTCCGAAGGGGACGAGCTCGCGGGCTTCGAGGTGATCGACGCTCCGGGGCACTCGGCGGGCCACGTCGTCTTCTGGCGCGAGTCGGATCGCGTGCTGATCATCGGCGACGTCCTCGCCAACATGGATCAGTACACGGGGATCCCGGGACTGAACGAGCCCAAGGTGGCGCTCAGCCCTGACCCCGTCCGCAATCGCGAGTCCGCTCGGAGGCTGGTCGCCCTCGAGCCGGAGCTCGTCTGCTTCGGCCACGGCGCACCGCTGCGCGACCCGGCGAAGCTGAAGAGCTTCGTGGACTCGCTGCCGGGCTAGCGCCGGCCGAACGCCTCGATCAGCTTCCGCTGGTACTCGTCGATCTGCTCCGGCGGGATGAAGTACGTGGGCGGCGTGAGCCAGACCCCATCGCCGCGCTCGGCGGCGTCCTCGACCCGCGCTCGCACCTTGTCGAGAGGGCCGGCCGCCGTGAAGGCGTCGACCATCTCATCGGGGATCGCCGCCGGAACCGTGGCCAGGTCCCCCCTGCGGAAAGCGTCTCCCGCCGCCGCGGCGGCGTCGGCGAAGCCCTGCATCTCCCACAGCGGCCTGTAGGTGCGGACGGTCGAGTAGAAGGCGATCGTCCTCCGCGCGGCATCGACCGCGCGGGCCTCGTCCTCGTCGATCGCGCAGCAGACGGTGGGGAGGAAATCGATCTCCGAACGCTGCCGTCCGGACCTCCGCAGCCCGGCCTCCAGATTGGGCAGCATCACCTCGTCGACCCAGCGAGGGGGGCACATGGGATGGCCGATGAGCCCGTCGGCGACGTCACCTGCCATCCGGCACATGCCCTCCTGCATCGCGGCGGTGTAGATCGGAACCCGATCGCGGACGGGCTTGTGCGGCCGCACCCAACCCTTGATGTCGATGTCCTGGTATTCGCCCTGGTAGCGAATCGGCTCGCCGGTCGTGGCCTTCTCCATGATCAGGCGCGTCGCCTCGATCGTTTCGCGGAGGTGCGGCGCGGGCTTCCCGTACTCGACGGCGTGCCAGGTCTCGTTGAGGCGCTTGACGCCGGCGCCGAGTCCGAGGCGGAACCTGCCGCCGGACATCTCGTCGATGTCGAGGGCCGTGACGGCCAGGATGAAGGCGCTCCGCGTGAAGGCCCAGGCGATCCCGGTTCCGACACCGATCCGCTCGGTCTTCGCCGCCAGCCACGCCGCCTGGGTCACCGAGCTGCGGAAGAGCTCCGGCGTCCAGATGCAGTCGATTCCGGCCGCCTCGGCCACGGCGGCCTGGTCCGCCAGGTCCGCGGTCGTGTCCCCGATCGCAGCTATCGAGATCCGGTCGAGAGCGGACATGGGCGGACCTACTTCGCCTCCGATCCGATCGGCGTGTTGTCGAGCGAGCGCCAGAGATAGAGACCGGCCAGGGTGCGGTGCGGCCGCCAGAGCTCGGCGATGCGCTCCACCTCCTCGACGCCTGGAAGTTCCTCGAAGCCGTAAGCGATCTGGATCGCGCGCCGGATCCCAAGGTCCCCCGCCGAGACCACGTCGAGCCTCCCCAGGTGGAAGATCAGGAACATCTCGGCCGTCCAGAGGCCGATGCCCTTCACCGCGGTGAGCTCCGCGATCACATCCTCGTCGGGCAGGTCCTTGAAGCGCGTCAGCTCCAGTCGGCCGTCCTTGACGCGAGCTGCGAGGTCGCGAAGGAACTCGACCTTGGCGTTCGAGAGACCGGCCTTGCGGAGCGTGGTCCGGCGCTTGCGAAGGACCTGCTCGGGCGTGGGCGTCTCGCCACCGAACTGGTCGAGGAGCCTCCCCCAGATCGCGGCGGCCGCCTTGGTGGAGAGCTGCTGGCCGACGATCGCGCGGGCGAGCGCCTCGTAGGGATCGCTGCGGCTGCCGCGGCGATCGATCTCGGGATGGATCGGCCCGGTCTGATCCATCACCCCCCGCAGCACCTTGTCGGCTCGCCGCAGGTCGCGGTCGTCGGCGCTCCACTTTGGCGCCGGCCCTCGTGAAACGGGTTGCGCCTTGCGGCGCACCCTCGCATTCCGGCCGCCTGCGGGCCTCGAGGGCATCTCTACCTCAACGCCCGCACGCCACCGATTGTGAGATCAGACGCGCTGAATCAGCGTGCCGGTGCCGAGACCGCCGCCGCAGCACATGGTCACGAAGCCGGTCTCCTTGTCGGAGCGCTCGAGCTCGTGCAGCAGCGTCGTGATCAGCCGCGCGCCGGTCGAACCGAGCGGATGGCCGATGGCGATCGCGCCGCCGTTGACGTTGACGCGATCCATGTCCGGCTCCAGCTCGCGGCGCCAGGCGGCGACCACCGAGGCGAACGCCTCGTTGATCTCGAACAGGTCGATGTCGTCGATCTGCATCCCGTTGCGCTCCAGGATCTTCCTGGTCGCGGGGATGGGGCCGGTGAGCATCATCACCGGGTCGACGCCGACGGTCGTCTGGTCGACGATCCTGGCGCGTGGGGTGACCCCGAGCTCCTTGGCCTTGTCGGCCGTCATCACCAGGACCGCGGCGGCGCCGTCGGAGACCTGCGAGGAGTTGCCGGCGGTGATCTTGCCGTCCTCCTTGAAGGCCGGCTTCAGCGACGCCAGCTTCTCCAGGGAGTCTTCCGCCGGCGGGCGGATGCCCTGGTCCGTGACGTAGGTGTCGCCGTTGTTCTGCCAGGGGATCATCTCGCGCTCGAAGCGACCTTCCTCGGTCGCCTGATGGGCGAGCGTGTGCGAGCGGAGGCCGATCTCATCGAGCTCGGAGCGGGGAATCTCCCACTTGTCCGCGATCATCTCGGCCGAGATGCCCTGCGGGACGAGGTTGTAGCGCTCGAGCAGTTGTGGCGAGAAGGCGAAGCCGTGCTCCTTCATCACTTCGGCGGAGTCCGCGAAGGAGATGTGCCCCATGTGCTCGACGCCGCCGCCGATGGCGACGTCATGCACGCCGGAGGCGACCAGAGCGGCCGCGAAGTTCACGGCCTGCTGCGCCGAGCCGCACTGGCGGTCGACGGTGGTGGCCGGGGTCTCGATCGGCAGCCCGGCCTCGAGCCAGGCGTTGCGGGCGATGTTGATGCCCTGCTCGCCGAACTGCTGCACGCAGCCGGCGACGACGTCTTCGACCTCTGAGGGGTCGATCCCGGCGCGCTCGATCACGGCGCCGTAGGTCTTGGCCAGGAGGTTCGAGGCGTGGACGTCCTTGTAGTAGCCCTTCTCCTCGTGTCCCCGTCCAACCGGAAGGCGGGCGGCCTCCACGATCACGACCTCGCGTCCACCGAACTTTCCGTTCTCAGCCACCTCTTGCCTCCTCAGTCGGTTTCTTCAAGCAACCAAGTCTCGTCGTCATGAGCATACACCCCTGACTGGCGAGTCAGCCAGTGACCCTCCGCGCGGCCTCGTCGGCGCGCTCGGGATCGAAGAACGCGGCCATCCGGTGTGGCTTGACCTCCTCGGGCCCCTCCCACCAGATCACCAGGGTGAAGTCGGCGACCGGGACCTCGCCGCCGGACTCCGGGGCGGCGAGATGCCAGCGAGAGCTGATCAGCCCGACGTCTCCGCGGTCGTCGAACCCGAGCATCTCGAAGCGGTTGTCCTTCCAGGTCCGGATCCAGTCACGCATCCAATCCCGGAACTCCTCGCCGCTGTAGACCCCCCAGTCCGGGAAGCTCGGATCCGGAGAGAACTCGAAGTCGGGCCCGACCTCGTCGAGCCAGGTCTCGAGGTCGCCCTCGTTCCAGAGGGTGACCATTCGCTCGGCCCATTCGATCCGGGGAGGCGCCATGGCGCGACTGTACGCGGCCTCGTCACCTGGGGTGATAGACACCCGCGCGTGGCGGGCCCCACTACATATGAGCGGCCGGCGATCGCGGGCAGCGGGACGATCGCGACCGGGCTCGCCGCCTGCGCGAGCACCGCCTCGAGCGTGGTCCTGTTCGCACGCTCGGACGCCTCCGCCTGGCGAGCCGAGGAGCAGGCGCAGAAGCTCGCCGCGAAGATGGAGGGCGGGGAAGGCGCACGAATCAAGGTGACGACTGACCCCGCGGACCTCGGCGACTGCGACCTGGTCGTGGAGGCGGTGGTTGAGCAGCTCGCGCCGAAGGTCGACCTCTTGAGGTCGGCCGGCGACGCCGCCGCCGATGCGGACCTGGCGACCACCACCTCCTCCCTGTCCCTCGACGAGATCGGGTCGCAGAGCGGCCATGCCGAGCGCATCTTCGGACTCCATCCGTTCAACCCGGTGGCGAAGATGGACCTGATCGAGCTCTGCCTTCCCGACACGGCGCGCGAGGAGATCAGGCCGCGGGCGCAGGGGTGGTGCAAGGCGATCGGCAAGACGGTCGTCGAGGTGCCGAACGAGCCCGGCTTCGTCGTCAACCGTCTTCTCTTCCCCTACCTCTTCGACGCCGTCCGCCTCATGGAGCAGACCGGGATGGAGGCCGAGGACGTCGACCATTGCATGACGCTGGGTGCCAACCACC
>DASTAI010000184.1:0-8319 GCA_035712865.1 Solirubrobacterales bacterium | reverse complement strand
CTCGCGTAGAGACGACGGCAGCCTCTCCACGTCCCGGCGCTATTCGGACCCGCCGGCGGCCGCCAGGGCCTCGGCCTTCGTCTGGTAGAGGGTCAGCGACGTCTGCACTCCTCCTCGAATGGTGATCAGGAAGGCCGCCCGCGCCTCAACCTCGATGCCCTCGCGCCCCCGGAAACGGGTGAGGTTGTCGATGACCAGGACACCGGGCTCAATCTCGCGCATCCCGACGATCTCGACCGGAGCATCGCATCGAGGTCGCGCCGGTTGTACGCCTCGATTGCGCGACGCACGATTTCGGTGTTCTCGGTCGACATCGAGGGCGTCAGCGGCCGCGCTTGCGCTTAACCGAGCTGACGGTCAAGTCGGAAGGCGCCCCCGGCGCGTCGAGGGGGCGTTCTGCGCCGAACTTGAATGGGCCGCCATCGAGCTGATCGCGGACGATGCCCGAGACGAGCACCTCGTCGGCCTCGGCGGCGTCACCCACGCGTGCCGCGATATTGACGTCGACGCCGAGGAAATCGCCCTTCACCTTGCGCGGGGTGCCTCGGTGGACGCCGGCACGCTGCTTGGGCCGGTAGCCCTCGACCTCGATCTTCGAGACCGTCCCCTGAGACTCCAGTGCCGCCCTCACCGCCTGCTCGGCTTCGCTGAAGACCGCCATCGCCCCATCGCCCAGTCGCTTCACGACCGCGCCCTTGTTGGAGGAAACCGCCTTCTGCTCCGCGTCGCCGACCTGCCGGAGCACGTCGAGCGCGGCCTCGTCGCCGGCTTGCAGCGCCCAGTCCGAGAAACCGACCAGGTCGGTGAAGAGGATCGCAACGTCGGCGTTGCCGCGGCGCCGCCGCTGTGCCTCGGACAGCGCCTGCCAGGCCTGCATCGCGCCCTTGCCGATCTCTCGAATCGCGCTCGGCCCCTTCGGCTGGACCTCCTCGACCAGGCGACGCATCGCCTCGGGCATCTCCGAGGTCTCGGGCTCGCCGCCCGGAATCAATCCCCTCAGGAACCTGGCGGTGGCGACGAGCTGGGGATTCGAATCCGTGCGCCGGACGACGTCGCGGATCGTGTCGACGTCCGCCGCCTGATCTGCCTTCTTGCGCCTCCCACGCCTGGTGGGCATGCATGCATCCTCGCAATGGCGCAACTTCTTCGCCTCATGCTGTTTCGTCAGCGAACGCTCACGACGGCATGAAAGGGAGTGGTTCTGGATGAAGAAGCTTTTCAAGCGGCCATCACCGGCCACCGTGATCGCCTTCGTCGCGCTCTGCGTGGCGCTCGGCGGGGGGGCGTATGCCGCCACGGCCAAGAAGGTCGAATACAAGGGCCTCAGCAAGGACGCCCGCCTGAAGGTCCTGGGCGTCGGCTCGACGAACGCGCAGACCGGCACCACACCGTGTGACCCGGCGAGCACGACCACGTTCACCAAGTGCACCTCGGTCGACGTGAACGGCTCCACCGGCTTCCCGCGCAAGTACCTCCTGGTCGCCGATGGGACCGCCAATGGCGGCAACGGCGTCTGCCATCTCGAGGTGGACAACCAGGAGATCAACGGCACCAAGACGAACGTCCGCGGCGCCGCCGGCGAGAACGCGTTCGGCATCAACATCATCACCACGGCTCAGGGGGGCAAGCGCTCGTTCTCCCTGGCCTGCACCGAGCAGACCGGTGACCTGCAGGTGCATCAGTTCGAGCTCTCGGCCGTCCAGGTTCGCTAGAGAGCCGCACACCCAAGACTCGCGATGACGGGAGGCCCGGAAGGGCCTCCCGTTCTCGTCCGGAGGTGAACGTTGACGCTTACGGGGAGTTTCAGCCGACACCTACACTGGGGCGCCGTGAAGCGCGTCCTCGTACTCGGCTCAACCGGATCGATCGGCACCCAGGCACTCGAGGTCATCTCGGCCGGCGACGGCCTGCAGGTGGCGGGCCTCTCGGCCGACTCGAGCTGGGAGACCCTGCTCGAGCAGGCGAAGCAGCACGGCGTCCCGGCCATCGCGCTGGCCGATACCGAGGCGGCTGAGCAGGCCGCCGCGGAGTGGGGCGGTCAGGTGCTGGCCGGTGATCAGGGGGTGCGGGAGCTGGTGCTCCAATCCAAGCCCGATCTCGTGCTCAACGCCGTGGTCGGCGCTGCGGGCCTGGGACCGACGATCGTCACGCTCACCGAGGGGATCGATCTGGCGCTCGCCAACAAGGAGAGCCTGGTGATCGGCGGCGAGCTCGTCACCGCCCTCGCCGAGGCGACCGACGCGCGGATCACACCGGTCGACTCCGAGCACTCCGCGCTCTACCAGCTGATCCACGCCGAGCCGCCCGGGACCGTCGAGCGGCTGGTCCTGACGGCGTCCGGAGGTCCGTTCCGGGGTCGCACCGACCTCGAGGGCATCAGCCCCGACGACGCGCTCGCCCATCCGACCTGGGAGATGGGAGGCCGGATCACGATCGACTCCGCGACGCTGATGAACAAGGGCTTCGAGATGATCGAGGCCCATCACCTCTTCGCCGTCCCCTACGAGCAGATCGACGTCGTGGTCCATCCACAGTCGATCGTCCACGCGCTCGTCCATCTCAATGACGGCGCCTCGCTCGCACACCTCGGCTACCCCGACATGCGGGTGCCGATCTCCTATGCGCTGCACCGGCCGGAACGGGCCGACGTCGATGTCCCGACTCTCGACCTGGCAACTGTCGGCGAGCTCAACTTCGAGCAGCCCGACACCGAAACCTTCGCCTGTCTGCGCCTCGCTCGAGAGGCGGGAGAGGTGGGGGGGACCGCGCCCTGCGTCCTCAACGCAGCCGATGAGGTGGCGGTCGAGGCTTTCCTCGCCGGCCGCATCCCCTTCACGGGGATCCCCGCGGTGATCGATCGCACGCTCGAGGCGATTCCGGGCGGGCCGGTGCGCAGCTTCGAGGACCTCTTCGAAACCGACGCCGCCGCCCGCGACCAGGCCCGCGGAGTGATTGAAGGCCTGGCAGTCGCGTGACCTGGGTTCTCGTAATCGTCGGCTTCTCGGGGCTGATCATCCTGCACGAGTTCGGGCACTTCATCGTGGCGAAGTGGACCGGAATGCGGGTGGAGCGCTTCTTCCTCTTCTTCCCGCCGAAGCTCGTCAGCTTTACGAAGGGGGAGACCGAGTACGGGATCGGGATGATCCCGCTCGGGGGCTTCGTGAAGATCACGGGGATGAACCCGGAGGAGCTGGAGGAGCAGGAGACTCCGGAGGGACGGGCGGACCTGGAGGCCGGACGGGACACACCCGAGGGCCTGCTCGAGCGCGTCGAGTCCGCCGGCCAGGGCCCGAGCGAGCCGCTGCCGCCGGACGTCCTGCGGCGCGCCTATTACAACCAGCCCGTCTGGAAGCGGGTCGCGGTGATCGCCGCGGGCCCGGTGATGAACATCCTGATCGCCTTCGTGATCCTCTTCTTCCTCGCCTTCAGCGCCGAGCAGATCACGGGCCCGGGTCTGAGGATCGCTGACGTGACGAGCGACTCGGCCGCGAAGGGACAGCTCCAGCCCGGGGACAGGGTCGTGTCGATCGACGGCAAGACGCTCGCCAACGAGAATGGGGGCGATCGTGCCGACCGGTTCCGCGAGCTGATCGGATCGCACAAGTGCGCCGGGCAGCAGACCGACGGCTGCCAGGCGGCAACCCCGGTCACGGTGGTCGTGGACAGAAACGGGCAGCAGGTGCCGGTTCAGATTTCCCCCCGCTACGACCCAGCCGCCCAGCAGGTGCTGCTGGGCGTGAGGTTCGAACCCACCGACACGGCAGCGGTCGCATCAACCGTGCCCGAGGCCGCGGACTACGCCGTCGACACGATGTGGCTGGTCACCTCCAAGACGGTCTCGGCTATCTCTCGCATCTTCCTGCCGGAGGAACGCAAGCAGCTGTCCGGCCCGGTGGGGAGCTCGAGGGCCCTGAACGAGGCGATCGGCTTCAGCGCTCAGGAAGCCTTCTTCGTGCTCGCCGTGATCAGCCTCTCGCTGGGTGTGATCAATCTCTTCCCCTTCCTGCCCCTGGACGGCGGCCATATCTTCTGGAGCCTCGTCGAGAAGGTCAGGGGAGCGCGGGTTCCGTTCAGCGTGATCGAGCGCGCGAGCGCGGTCGGATTCCTGCTGATCCTGGCGCTGTTCGTCATCGGCTTGACGAACGACCTCGGTCGCCTGAGCGACAGCGCCCTCACCGGTCGCTAGCGGCGCTGCGCCGGCTTCGCTTCGGCATTTCCCGCCTGCTGGTGTAGCGTTTTCTCAAGGGTCTACCGAGGAGAGGGGAGCTGCCAGTGGAGGTCACCACTTCAGAGCGCCACGCGAGCGGAGGCGAAGCACCTGAGCTGCCCGCGCAGAACCTGGTCAAGGCCTTCTACCAGGTGGTCGATCGGCTGGGAGACGACCTCGCAATCAAGGACGACGCCCGGGAGAAGGAGCTCAGCTGGAACGAGCTCCGGGACACTGCCCACAGGATCGCGGGCGGGCTGGCCAAGCTGGGCATCGGGAGCGGCGACACCGTCGCCATCATGCTGGGGAATCGCTGGGAGTTCATCCCCACCGACCTCGCGGCGGTCTCGCTGGGCGCGGTCCCGTTCTCGATCTACCAGACCTACGCGCCGGAGCAGATCCAGTACCTGCTCTCGGACGCCGAGAGCAAGGTCGTCATCACCGAGCAGGCCTACCTCGACAACGTCAGCGAGGCACGGAAGGGCCTCCCGGGGCTCGAGAATGTGGTCGTCGTCGACGGGGAGGGGGGAGACCTGACGCTCGACGAGCTGATGGAGATGGATCCGGACTTCGATCCCGCCGGCAGCGTGGAGGAGATCGGGCCCGACGATCTCCTGACCCTCATCTACACGTCGGGCACGACCGGCCCCCCGAAGGGCGTCCAGCTCACCCACCGGAACCTGCTCTTCGCCGTGGCCACCGCGGACGAGATGATCGACTTCCCCGAGCGTGGGGGGAGGGTCATCTCCTGGCTGCCGGCAGCCCACGTCGCCGAGCGCAACGCGCACTACTACCTGCCGATGACCAAGGGGATCTCGGTCACCGTCTGCGCCGATCCGCGGCGCATCGCCGAGTACCTGCCCAAGGTGAATCCGACCTGGTTCTTCGCGGTCCCGCGCATCTTCGAGAAACTCAAGTCGGGGCTCGAAGCGATGATGGCCGGCCTGCCCGACGAGCAGCGCGAGCCGGTGGAGAAGGGACTGGAGGCCTCGATCCAGAAGGTCCGGCTGGAGCAGGCGGGAGAGGAGGTTCCCCCCGAGATCGCCGAGGCAGCCGCGAAGGCGGACGAGCAGATGTTCTCCCAGCTGCGCAAGCAACTCGGTCTCGACGAGGCCCTCGCGGTCAATGCCGGGGCGGCGCCGACGCCGCTCGAGGTGCTCGAGTTCTTCCACGCGATCGGCATCCCGATCGGAGAGCTCTGGGGGATGTCCGAGACCTGCGGGCTCGGGACCATCAATCCACCGGAACGAATCAAGCTGGGAACGGTGGGTCCGCCGACCCCGGGAATCGAGATCAGGCTCGATGACGATGGGGAGGTCCTGGTCAAGGCGGACTGCGTGATGCCTGGATACCGGAACCTCCCGGAGAAGAACGACGAGGCGTTCACGGAGGACGGCTGGCTGCGGACCGGCGACATCGGCCAGATCGACGAGGACGGCTACCTGAGCATCGTCGACCGCAAGAAGGAGCTGATCATCAACGCCGGGGGCAAGAACATGTCGCCGGCGAACATTGAGGCGCACGTGAAGACCGCCAGCCCGTTGATCGGCCAAGCCGTGGCGATCGGCAACGGCCGCCCGTACAACGTCGGGCTGATCGTCCTCGACCCGGACTACGCGCCGGTGTGGGCGAAGCAGAACGGGCTCGAGGACCGCTCGTTCGAGGAGCTCGCCGGCGAGGAGAAGGTCCGCGAAGCCGTCCAGGCCGCAATCGATGAAGCGAACACGAAGATGGCGCGCGTCGAGCAGATCAAGAAGTTCAGCCTGCTCCCGCAGCCCTGGGAGCCAGGTGGCGACGAGCTCACGCCGACGATGAAGCTCAAGCGCAAGCCCATCGACGAGAAGTACTCCGAGGAGATCGAGGCGCTCTACTCGGGCTAGCCGGATGGCAAGCGAGCGGCGGCGCCAAACTGCCGGGAGTCTCGACGAGGTTCGCCGGCGCAGGCGGGCTCGACGGCTACAGGAGAAGCGGCGCCGGGCGGCGCTGCGGCGTCGCAACGCCCTCCTCTGCGCTGCGATCGCGAGCGCGGTCGTCGGCGCGGTCGTCGGTTCCGGCGCCGGGGGCGGGGCGGGATCCGCGCCGGCCAGGGCGGCGGCGCGACCGAGTCCGGGCGGCCTCGGACCCCCGCGGGCAGACCAGAGGCTCGTGTCCTGGGAGGGCCCGGTCCCGATCCTGATGTACCACGTGATCGCGAGCCCTCCGGCGACCGCGCAGTTCCCCGATCTCTTCGTGGACCCGGACACCTTCCAGGCGCAGATGTCGTGGCTCGCGCGGCACGGCTACTCCGCAGTCAGCCTGAACGAGGTCAACGACGCCTGGTTCAAGGACGGAAAGCTGCCGGAGAAGCCGGTCGTGCTCAGCTTCGACGACGGCTACCGCGGTGACTATGTCTACGCTCGCCCGACGCTCCGCCGCCTGCGCTGGCCGGGCGTCCTCAATCTGTTGATCGGGAACCTCGGCAGCGAGCTGACGGACCCGATGGTGGAGCGGCTGATCAAGAGCGGCTGGGAGCTGGACTCCCACACGATCAGCCACCTCGACCTGACGACGCTGGACGGCTCGCGCCTGCGCCACGAGGTCGCCGGCTCTCGCCAGATCCTCCAGGGGCGCTTCCACCAGCCGGTGAACTTCTTCTGCTACCCGGCGGGCAAGTTCGACGCGCGGACCGTCCGGAGCGTCCGCGATGCCGGCTATCTGGGCGCGACGACCGAGCTGCCCGGGAAGGCGTCGAAGAACGCCATGTTCGAGCTCCACCGCATTCGCATCGACGGCTCCGACGGCGTCAGCGGCCTCGCCACGAAGCTCGGGCAGGCCGGCGGCTAGCTCCTTCTTCTTCTTGCACTTCTTGGACTTGGCGGAATATGCCGGCGCGCCGCCGCCGCCGGTCGGGACCCCGCTGCCCGTCGAGCCCTTCTTGTGCTTCTTGCACTTCTTCTTTTTCTTGCCGCCACCCGAGGCGGGAGTTGCCGACGGGCCGCCAGCGCCAGGTCCGCATAGCATCTCCGTGATCGGCGCCGAGTTCGGCCTGGGGCTTGGGGTCGACTCGCTGAAGTCGGTCGCGCTGTTGTTCGTGTCGTCGGCGTCATCGAGGGCGGTTGGGCAATTCGCGGCAATCGAGCGGATGATGGCCTTGCCGTCTCCGATCGCTCCCGCCGTGCCACTTCCCTGGAACGGCGAACCGGCGGAGTCGGGGAGCACGGCGTTGCCGGTGAAGGCGCCCCAGGAAACGCAGTCCTCGAAGGGCGGCTCGGTGATCGGCCAGCAGACCGCGCCGGCTGCGGGGTTCAGGTTGAGGCTGCTGTCAGTGAAGTCCGGTGTGACGCCGGGGAACGCGGCCGCGAAGCCGCTGTCGGCAACCACCGCCGTCGCGTTGTTCGAGCTGTTCGCAACGGGGGCCGGCGGTGAGGGAGGCATGAACGTCGAGACGTTGGTGCCGTTGGCGGAATAGACCTTCAGCTGGCCGTACTGGAGCTGGTTCTGCAGGGCAGAGTAGGACTGGAGCTCCACGTAGCTCGAGTCCGGGTGCGCGGTGCTCGCGGGGAAGATCTCGCGGACCTTGATGAAGTGGAAGGTCGCGCTGGCGCTGGTCGCGCTCAGAAGCAGGCCGAGCGCGGCCACCACCGAAACCGCCGCGAACCTTGTCCCTCTCCCCATCACCTGCTCCTACGGATCAGGCGCCGAAAGGGATTTACTCAGTGCTTCTTTTTCTTCTTCTTGCACTTCTTCTTCTTGGCGACCTCGGCCGAACGCTTCTTCTTTTTCTTCTTGCACTTCTTGCTGGTCGCCTTACCGGGCGGCGCGGGCGGGCACGCCTTCTCCGTCGGGGCCATTGAGTTGTTCCTCGGAGTCCCGGCGCCGAGCGTGAAGTCGGCGGCGGCGTTGGTGTCATCCGCCGTGTCCAGGGCCGTGGCACAGCCGCGCGAGATCGTGCGGATCAGCGACTGTCCGTCCAAATCAGGTCCGGGCAGGATGAATGGAGCGCCGAACTGCGGCGGATTGAACGTGGGCGCCATGAACGTGTTCATGTCGTTCGGGTGATCGAACGAGACGCAGTCGAGCGCGGTCGTGATCGAGCTGTCCGTGTAGCAGACCGTCCCGCCGGTGTTGTCGAC
>DASTAI010000183.1:0-2929 GCA_035712865.1 Solirubrobacterales bacterium | reverse complement strand
ATCCCGCAGGTGAATCCGCGAGCTCTCCTCGCCCTGCGGCGAGGCCGTCTCCGCCAGCAGCGCGATCAACCGCTCGCGCAGCTGCTCGCCCTCGGAGACCTCACCCGCTTCGACCTCGTCCTCGAGGCGCCTGACCACCGCCGCGGTGGTCCGGGCGCCGACGTCAGCGAGGATCAGCGCCTCCTCGAGCCGTTCCCAGGTCTGATCGTCGATTCTCTCGGTGAAGCTCGAGGAGAGCTCGGCCGTCAGCGCCTGGCGGCTCCGCGAGAGGCTCTCGCGAAGGCGGCGGAAGACACCCGCCTTATCCCCGGCGTCCTCGTCGGCGGCATCCACCGCGACCGAGCGGTCACCCAGGTCGAATGCGTCCTGCCAGCTGACGGCCATGGCGGCTGAGAGTAATCGGGAGAGCATCCGGCGTGCGATGTGAGATACGGGTGTATGCGGCAGTCGGCTGAACACCTCTCGTGGGCGCGGCTCTCCGCCCTCGTCACCCGGGGAGCGGCGTGCGCCTACTGCGGCAGCTTCGAGGACCTGGTCGCGCACCACAAGCTGCCGCGCCGCTACGGCGGCCTGGACGTGCTCGACAACCTCGAGCCCGTCTGCCGCAGCTGCCATCCGGCGGTGGAGCGGGAGGCGGTCGAGCGGGCGAAGCTCGTCTGGGAGCGGCCGGAGTGGCCCGAGCGCCCACCCCGCGCGCGGCGGCGTCCCGTCCTTCGCCGTCCTTACTAGGCGGCGGCTTCTTCCGCGTTGGCCTCGGGCTCGCCGGGGAGGGTCTCCAATTCGTCGCGCGGCAGCTTGCGCGAGACGACCTTGGTGATCCCGTCGCCGCCCATGCTGACCCCGTAGAGGATGTCGGCCGCGTCCATGGTCCGCTTCTGGTGGGTGACGACGATGAACTGCGAGCGCTCCGCGAACCGGCGAACGAGGCGCAGGAACCGGTCGATGTTGATGTCGTCGAGCGCCGCCTCCACCTCGTCGAGGATGTAGAAGGGACAGGGCCGCGCCATCAGCACGGCGAAGACGAAGGCCAGGGCGACCAGCGACTTCTCTCCCCCCGAGAGCAGCGAGAGGCGGCGGGTCGACTTGCCGGCGGGGGTGACCTCGATCTCGACGCCGCCGTCCTCGTCAGGTAGCACCAGTTCCTCGGGCTCCTCCCCTCCCTCCTGGTCGGGCTCCTGACCGGCGAAGGGGCGCGGGGCGCCTCCGATGTCCACCCGGCGCAGCCGGCCCCGGCCACCCGGGAAGAGCTCGGCCACCATCTCCTCGAAGCCACGGGCGGTGGCGGCGAAGGTCTCTTCGAACGCGGCCGCGATCTCCCTGTCCGTCCTGCGGATGAGCGCCCGCAGCTCGCCGATCGCCTGCTCGAGATCCTTGCGCTGCTCGGAGAGATCGGAGACGTGCTCCCGCGCTTCCTCGTACTCGCGCTTCGCGAGCGGGTTGACCGGTCCGATCTGCTCGCGGTTGCGCTGGAGCCGGGCGAGGCGCTGCTCGATCGCCTCGAGCTCCACGTGCGGCAGCGCTTCCTCGGCCGGGCCCAACTTCTCGCCGAGCGCGTCGCCGAGCCCCGCCAGCTCGGCCGTGCTCTCATCGCGCTGCCCGCGCAGCTGGGCGGCCTCGATCTCGGCTGCGGTCATCGCCTCGCTCGCATCCCGCAGCTCCGTCTGGAGACCGAACTCCTCCCGGGAGCACTCGCGGAGCTCGGCCGCGACATCCGAGCCGCCCTCTCCCTCGGCCTCGCCCAGGGCGGCCGCCTGCCGCTCGAGAGCGGCCGCGAGCCGAATCAGTGCCTCCCGCGCCCGCCCCAGCCCCGGCAGCGTCTCCTGCTCCAGCTCGATCCGCCGCTCCAGCAGCTTCCGGTCCTCGAGGCGCTTCTCCTTGGCCCGCTCGGCGACCTCGGCGTGCCGACGCTCGGCCGCCAGCTCCGCTTCGAGCTTGGCGCGCTGGATGGCGCCCGAGCCCGTGCCCTCCTCCGAGCGCTCGGCGTGGCGCTCAGCGAGCCAGGTCGCGCGATTCGCCTCCTCTGCCGCCTCATCCAGGGAACGGCGAGCATCGCGCAGCCCGCGCTGCGTCTCTTCTTCGAGGCTCCTGGCCTCGGCCAGAGCGGACTCCGCACGCTCCAGATCCCGGGCGGCGCGCTCCTCGGTCTGCTCGCGCTGAGCGAGGCGGGAGGCGAGCTCCTCGCGCTCCGAGCGAGCCGCGAGCGCCGGGTCGGTTCCCTCGCGGGGCAACCTGCGAATCTCGCCCGCACGGGCGTCGTAGCACTCGCCGCCAACCGTCACCGCGACGCCGGCGAAGCCGTCACCGAGATCGTCGAGGTCGTCAACCAGCCAGGCGTCTGCCAGCAGGCGCTCGGTGATGGGGGCCGCCTCGGCCCGAGCCTCGATCAGGTCGAGGAGCCGCCGTGCGCCTTCCTTGGGGGGCTCCGAGGATTCCGGGTCGGCGTCGGATGAGATCAGCGCCCGCGCCGCGCCCTCGGAGCCGGAGAGCCGCTCACGCCCCTCGTCGATGGATGCCACGATCGAGGCACGGAGCCGCTCCCCCAGGACGGCCGAGACGGCGCGCTCGAGGCCCGAGCCGGTCTCGATCAGACCCGCGAGCGCCTGGTGCTCGCCCTCAATGGCCGCGGCCGCGAGCTTCGCCTCGACCGCCGCCAGCTCGCCCGCCAGCGCCGCCTTGCGTCCCGCGGCCTGCCGCGCCTCGGCCAACGCACGCTCATGTACCTGGGTGGCCTGGCGGAGCGCGGCCGCGGCCTCCTCCGCCGACCCCTGGAGCGGCTCGAGTGCCGCCTTCGCCGATGCCCGCTTGCCCTCGGCCTCCTCGGCCTGCTGCCGCAGGCGGGTCCCCTCCTCGGAGGTGTCCACGCCGAGCTTCGCCAGGTCGGCCTCGAGCTCGGCGATCCGGCTCGCGGTCGCGGCCTCGTCCGGCTCGG
>DASTAI010000182.1:0-3076 GCA_035712865.1 Solirubrobacterales bacterium | reverse complement strand
CACCTCTCGGACGACCTGAAGGATCCGTTCGGGGTTCTGCAGGCGGCGTTGCTCGGGGTCGTCGGTTTGATCCTCGCGTTCGGGCTCTCCCTCGCCGTCAATCGCTACGAGAACCGCCGCGACGCGGTGGTTGACGAGGCGAACACGATCGGCACCACCTTCCTGCGGGCGCAGACGCTGCCCGAACCCATGCGGAGCCAGTCGATCTCCCTGCTGCGAAAGTACGTGGAGGAGGCGGCGAACCTCACCAACTACATCCCGGGCAGCGATCAGGCGGACGCCGCCATCGTCAGGGAGGACGAGCTGCAGCGCCGGCTCTGGAGACTCAACGGCCGGGCGCTCGCGCTCAAGCCGATCGACACTGGGCCACGGCTGTACGAGGAGACGCTGAACGAGATGATCGACGCCCAGGCGACCCGGATCTCGGGCCTCGAAAATCGCGTCCCCAACGCGGTGCTCTTCCTCGAGGTCGTCGGGGCGGCGCTGGCGCTCGGCCTGCTCGCCGCCTACCTCGCGATCGTAGGGAGGGGAGTTCTCGCTGTTTCGCTGGCGGCCCTGCTCGTGACTGGGCTGCTCTTCGTCATCTGCGATCTGGATCGCCCGACGCGCGGGCCGATACAGGTCCCCGACACGGCGCTCAAGGCCGTGCAGGAGGAGATGCGGCTGGCACCGGCCGCGGGCCCTCCGGTGAGGCGGTCTGAGACCTAACCGATCTCGGAGGGCTCGCGCTCGCGGCCCTGGAGACGGTCGCGACCGCGCTGCACCGCCTGGAGGAACTTCTGCAGGTTGACCTCGAGCGTCGAGAGGATGTCGTCGGCGTAATCCTCGGCACCGAGGCGGATCTCGCGCTCACGCTCGCGGGCCTCCTCGACGATCTCCTCGGCGGCGCGCTCCGCCTGACGCGTAATCTCCTCGTTCGCGACGAGGCGGGCCTGCTGCTCGCGGGCCTCCTTGACGATCCGCTCGGCCTCACGCTTGGCCTCGGCCAGCATCTCCTGGCGCTCTTTGACGATCCACCGGGCCTGCTTGATCTCCTCGGGGATCGTGGCGCGCATCTGGTCGAGGAGGTCGTAGATCTCCTCACGGTCAACGCGGACCTGATCCGTGAGCGGCACGGGCCGCGCGTTGTGGACCAGATCGTCGAGCTTGTCGATCAGTACTAGTACGTCCATGTTGGGTCGTAAAGCTTACGCACCGGGCGACTTCGGGGCGCATGGTGCACCCTTCTCGGGCGAACTGCAAGCTCCTGCCCAGCCCTCACGCACGAAGACGCGCTAGCGCGACAGCCTTTCCGCAAGCGCCTTTGCAACCGGGCCGGGCACCAGATCGCCGACGTCGCCGCCGAAGGTCGCGATCTCCTTCACCCCGGTCGAGGAGAGGAAGCTGTAGTTCGCCGAGGCGAAGATGTACATCGACTCGATGTCGGCGGCGAGCTTGCGGTTGAGCTGGTTCATCTCGAACTCGTACTCGAAGTCCGAGATGGCACGCAGACCCTTGACGATCGCGATCGCGTTGTGCTCGCGCGCGAACTCCACCAGTAGGTTCGTCATCACGCCCACCTCGACGTTGCCGAGATCGGCCGTCGCCTCCTCGATGAACTGCTTGCGCTCGGCGGCCGTGAAGAGCGTCTGCTGCTTCCGGACGGGGTTGTTGACGACTCCGACGACGACCCTGTCGAATACGTTGGCCGCCCGCGTGATCACGTCCAGGTGGCCGTTGGTGACGGGGTCGTAACTCCCAGGGCAGACCGCGACGGTGGGGTCTTCGGCGCTCATGGCTCACTCCGGTATAGGCGAATCAGGGTGTCGCCGTACTCCCGCTCGGTGGCCAGGGGCAACTCCAGTTCGAGGGGTCTTTGCGGTGAGGATTCGATCATCACGCGGCCGCCTGGGGCCAATCCTTCGGGAATGAGGTGGACGAGATCCCCCTCGAGGCGGTCGGCGAGTCTATACGGCGGATCGCAGAGGACGAGGTCGAAGGACTCGGCCGTCCTGCGCAGGAACCTCACTGCGTCCGACCGAATCACGCTCGCCCGGTCGGCGAGGTCGAGCGCGGCGACGTTCCGCTCGACCGCCCCGGTGTGCGAATCGACGAAGGTCGCCTCCGCGGCTCCTCGCGACAGGGCCTCGACGCCCAGCGCCCCACTACCCGCGAAGAGGTCGAGCACCCTCGCTCCCTCGACGCTGCCGAGGATCGAGAAGACCGCCTCGCGAACCATCCCGGTCGTCGGCCTCACGCCCTTGCTCGGCACATGGAGGCGGCGTCCCCGGAGCTCCCCGCCGGTCACTCGAATATCGGCCACTACGCAGCGATCTGCTGGCGCCGCTCGTCGCCGAAGCGACGCCGGGCCTCGTCCATCAGCGGGCCGAGGGCCTCGGCCTCCAGCGACCCGTGGCGGTCGCGCAGCTCGAGCGCACGGCGGCGGGCCTCGAGCAGAAGCGCGGTGTCCTCGGGCAGGGTGGCCGCTCGGAAGCGCGGCAGTCCATGCTGGCGCGTTCCCAGGATCTCCCCCTCACCGCGAATCGAGAGGTCCACCTCGGCGAGGGCAAAGCCGTCGGGCTGCTTGGCGATCGCCTCGAGCCGGGCCCGGGCGGCATCGGACTCCGGATCGCCGAAGAGAATGCAGAAGGATGGATGCTCACCCCGGCCGACCCGGCCGCGCAGCTGATGGAGCTGGGAGAGGCCGAAGCGCTCCGCTCCCTCAACCAGCATCACCGTCGCGTTGGGGACGTCGATCCCCACCTCGATCACCGTCGTGGCCACCAGAACGTCCGCCACTCCGGAGGCGAATGAGTCCATCGCCCCGGCCTTCTCTTCCGATGACATCTGGCCGTGGAGGAGGGCCACGCGGAAGTCCCGCAACTCGTTCGTGGCCAACCGCTTGGCCTCGGCCTCGGCGGCCTTCGCCTGCACCGCCTCGGAGTCCGCGACGAGCGGGCAGACGACGAACGCCTGCCGACCCTCCCGGAGCCGGGCACGGATGAATTCGTACGCGGCCGCGCGGCTCTCCTCGTCCACGACTCGGGTCGTGATCGGCTGACGCCCGGCAGGAAGCTCCCGCAGCGCCGTCGTATCG
>DASTAI010000181.1:0-4621 GCA_035712865.1 Solirubrobacterales bacterium | reverse complement strand
CGGGGAGCAGCGGCTGGCGGTGATGGCCATCTGGACCCTCCGGGACGGCGAGGTCTCGGCCCTCCGGGAGGTCGACGCGGAGATCTGAGCAGGCGCCCTACGCGGCGCCGCGTTCGCCGTCCAGCCCCAGCTCCAGCCGGTCGGCCTCACCCCACAGCACCTCCAGCCGGTACCGCTCCCGCAGCTCCGGCGTGAAGATGTGCAGTACCGCGTCGAGGTAATCCATCAGCACCCACTCGGCCTCCCTCTCTCCCTCGATCCGCGCCGGCAGCCAGCCATCCCTCTTCAGCTGGTGGTAGACGTCGTCATGAATCGCCTTGGCCTGCCGCTCGTTCCGCGCGGTGCAGATCACCAGGTAGTCCGTGTAGGAAACGAGGGAGCGCACGTCGAGCGCCAGCAGATCCGTCCCCTTCTTGTCGTCCGCGATCGACGCCAGCCGCCGCGCCAGCTCGTCCGGCCGCATCTCCTTGCCCCGGCTCACCGGTACAGCCCCCGCTCCCGGATCGTCTCGATCACCGGATCCGGGACCAGGTGACGCAACGGCCTTCCCTCCCGAGCCCGCTGCCTGACTGTGGTCGAGGACGCTCCGCAAAGTGGCATCTCAATTATCTCGGCCCGATCGGATGCATCTAGTCGGTCCAGCGCCGATCGCACCGCACCGATCCCCACACCGGGACGGGGCACCACCCCCAAGCGCGCCAACTCGACCACCCGCTCCGGCTCCTTCCAGCTCGCCAGCCCCGCGGCCATGTCCGCCCCGAGCAGGAAGTACAGCTGCCGCCCCGGTTCCTCCTCGACGAGCAGCTCGAGCGTCCTGTAGCTGTAGGAGACACCCTCACGTGCCACCTCCAGGTCCGATGCCTCCACCCCATCCTCGCCCTGGGCCGCCAACCGAGCCATCTCCAAGCGGACCTCCGCACCCGGGTCGTCCTCGATCTCCTTGTGCGGCGCTCGCCCGGTGACCATCAGCAGCACGCGGTCCAGCTCCAGCTGCCAACGCGCCTCCTGGGCGAGGAGCAAGTGACCGACATGGGGCGGGTTGAAGGCGCCGCCCAGGACCCCGATCCGAGTGACGTCGCTACTCCCTGATCTGCCCGTTGCCGTGGACGACGTACTTGGTGGTGGTCAGCTCACGCAGTCCGATCGGGCCGCGGGCGTGCAACTTCTGCGTCGAGTTCCCGATCTCGGCGCCCATGCCGAACTCATACCCATCCGTGAAGCGAGTCGACGCATTCACATACACGGCGGCCGAATCCACGCTGTCGGTGAAGTCGTCCCCCACCTCCCGAGAGCTCGTCACGATCGCATCTGAGTGCCCCGTGCCGTGCCGATTGATGTGTTCGATCGCCTCGCCGAGAGAGTCCACGACCCCGACCGCCATCTTCAGCCCGTGGTACTCGATGTCCCAGTCGGCCTCGGTGGCCTCGCCGACCGGCACCGATCCGGCGGCCCCCCGCGTCCGCTCGTCACCGACCAACTCGACCCCGGCCTCGCTCAAGCTCGTCAGCAGGCTCGGCAGCAGCTGCTCGGCAACGTCCCTGTGCACCAGCAGCGTCTCGGCCGCATTGCACACTCCCGGCCGTTGCACCTTCGCGTTGTAGGAGACCGCCTCAGCCATCCCCAGATCCGCGTCCTGGTGAACGTAGACGTGACAGTTGCCCGCCGCGGCGTACATCACCGGCACCTTCGCCACCGCCTTCAGCGCGTTCTTCAGCCCCTCGCCCCCGCGCGGAATGATCAGATCGACCAGGTCCTCCGCCGTGGCCAGCTCCTCGAGCTGCTCGTGCCCGCCACCCGCGATCAACGAGACCGAAGCGGCCGGCAACTCGGCCTCGGTCAGCGCGTCCGCGATCAGTCCCGCCAGGAACGCGTTCGAGCTCTCTGCACTGCTCGATCCCCGCAGGACGGCCGCGTTCCCGCTCTTCAGGCAGAGCGCGGCGGCATCGATCGTCACGTTCGGCCGCGCCTCGTAGACCACCGCGACAACTCCGATCGGCACCCGCTTCTTCGCGACCTCCAGCCCATTCTCGAGCGTCCACCCCTCGACCAGCTCACCCACCGGATCGTCGAGGTCCGCGATCTCCCGGACGCCCTTGGCCATCTCCGCAATGCGCGCCTCGGTCAGCGCCAACCGATCCAGCAGCGCCTCGTTCAGCTCCTGGTCCCTCCCGGCCTCCACATCGGACCGGTTCGCCTCGAGCAACGGCCCGACCGAGGCATCGATCCGATCCGCCACGTCCCTCAGGCACGCGTCCTTCTCGTCCCGGGTCGCACGCGCGAGCAGGTGCGACGCGTCCTTCGCCTCGCGGCAGGTCTGCTCTACGTTCTTGGCCGCCGTGGCCACGCAGTAAGGGTAACTGTGGCGTCACACTGGAGCTGATGGCAGGGACCCAGGCGCAGACCGGCGAGCCGACCGCCCGTTGGGGCGGCACGGTCACGGAGGGGTTCGAGCCCCTCGCCGAGGAGTTCCGCCGCCTGATGGCACGCGGCCCCCGCGGCGGGGCCCTGGTCGTGCGGTCCGGCGACCGCGTCCTCGCCGACCTCCGGATCGGGTGGGAGGACGGGGCGCGACGCCGCCCCTGGCGACCCGAAACCCAGGCCCTCGGCTTCTCGGCCACCAAAGGCCTCGCCTCCATGGTCATCCACCGCCTCGCAGACCGCGGCCTGATCGACTACGACGAACCCGTCGCCGCCCACTGGCCGGAGTTCGCAGCCGCCGGCAAGGAGCGCATCTCGGTGCGCGAGCTACTCAGCCATCGCGCCGGCCTCTACGACGTGCAGGCCGTCGCCGGCAGCGCCGAGGACCTCCTGGACCACGTAGGGATGGAGCGCCGGCTCGCCGCGGCCACGCCGCAGGGAGCACCCGGCCGCCCCGCCTATCACGCCATCACCTACGGCTGGCTCGCCTCCGGCCTCGCCCGAGCGGTCACCGGCAGGGGCATGCGCGACCTCGTCTTCAGCGAGCTCGCCGGCCCGCTCGCCACCTCCGGCCTCGAGATCGGCATCGGCGACGGTCCCACCAAGCCGGCCGAGATGGTCGGCCGCTCACTTCGCCTCTACACCGCCCTCGGCATCGCCGCCACTCCCCTGCTCGGGTGGCTCCCGGTCACCAGAGCCGGCTTCCGGGCTCTCCACGCCCCCGGCTTCGAGGAGATCTGCCGCGGTCCCGACCCCGCCGTCTGGCGGACCGAGATGCCGGCCGTGAACGGCGCCCTCAGCGCCGACGGCCTCGCCCGCCTCTACGCGCCGGTCGCGAACGACGGCCTGGCTCCCGACGGCAGCCGGTTTCTCTCTCCCGAAACCATCCTGCGCCTAGGCCGGGTCCAGACCCGCGGCCTGGACCGCGTCCTCGGTATCCGCATGCGCTGGCGACTCGGCTTCCACCACGCCTTCGCCCTCGGCCGCCCGGGACCGCACGCCCTCGGCCACTACGGCTTCGGCGGCAGCGGCGGCTGGGGCGATCCGGACACCGGGATCTCCTTCGGCTTCGTCAGCAGCCACATCGGCAACTTCACGACAGCAATCGGAGATCTCGGCATCCTGCGCCTGACAGCCGTGGCGCGCGCCTGTTCGGCCCACAGTCTCTGACTGGTCAGCCCGCTGCGGCCTCGGCCCGCGCCCGCGCAAGCTCCGCAGCGACCGTGCCCTGCTGGTTCGGGATCTCCAGTCGCTGCTCGAGGATCGGAATCGCCTCGTCGGGGTGCCCGGAGAGCCGCAGTGCATTGCCGAGGTTGTAGAGCGCGTACGCGTAATCGATGTCACTCGTCCCCTCGGGGAATGATTCGACGGCACGCCGAAGAACCGGTATCGCCTCCTCGGGCCGTCCCTGCCCGATCAGCGAGAAACCTTCTGCGTTGAGCGCCGCTCCGTCGCCGGAGGAGGATGAGGGCGAAGCGGTCACGCCCCCCGGGGGCTGCGCGGGGGCGGCGGACGAGCCGCTGCTCACAGCAGCCTGCGATCCGTCCTCAGGCGAGGGTCGAGCGTCCTTCTTGGCCTTCGCTGCCCGCTTTCCGCCTCCGCCATCGGAGCCGCCTCCGAGCAGGGCGATGCCGGCCACCGCCAGACCCGCGATCGCGACCACCGTCAACGCCAGGAGGGCGCCCGCCCGGCTCCTCTCGGGGCGTGCGGTCCGGGGCGGCGATGGCGCGAACGGTCTCGTCCGGGAGCGGGGAGCCTCAGCCGCGGTGAAGGGCTCCGTCTGCCGATCGTCACGGCCCAGGGCATCGTCCAACTCGGCAACGAACTCACCCGCAGAGCCCTGCCTGCGCCCAGGATCGCGTGACAGCCCGCGCATCACGACCGCGAGGGCCGCGGCGGTGGCGTCTGGCCAGTGCGCCGCCAGCGCCTGCCGCTCCGGCGGCCGCCGACCGGCGGGGGCTATCTCGTCGATGCGGGCTCCGGAGAGAAGCTCGTAGGCGACCGCGGCGAATGCGTAGACGTCGCTCGCGGGCCCCCCTGCGCCCGCCGCCTCGAATCGCTCTGGGGCCATGTAGGTCGCGGTCCCGATCACCTTGCCCTCGGCCGTGATCTGCGTGGCGTCGATGGCGCGCGCGATCCCGAGGTCAGCCAGCTTCACGGCTCCGTCATCGCGCAGCAGGATGTTCGCCGGCTTGATGTCCCG
>DASTAI010000180.1:0-4411 GCA_035712865.1 Solirubrobacterales bacterium | reverse complement strand
CCCGCCGCGCCGCCGGCTCCGCGACCGAGTTTGGTGACCGCGTGAGCGAGCCCACCATCCGCAGCGAGCTCCGGCCCGGCGACATGGACGCGATCGTCGCCCACCACCGCGAGGTGTACGGCGAGGAGTACGGCGTCGATTCGAGGTTCGGGGACTTCGTGGCCACCGCCGTCGCGCGAGCCTCGGGGCGCGGTTTCCCGACGGAGCGCGAGGCTATCCGGATCGTGGAGCTGGACGGCGAGCACGTCGGCTCGATTGGCCTCAGCGACGAGGGGAACGACGAAGCGGCCATCCGCTGGGTGGTCTTCAGCCCCGAGATCAGGGGGAATGGGCTCGGGCGGCGCCTCCTCGCCGAGATGCTCGCCTTCGCCGAGGAGCATGGCTACCGGCGGGTCTGGCTCGGGACCTTCAGCGAGCTGGAGGCAGCCGCCCACCTCTACCTCGAGCAGGGCTTTGTCCTCACCTCTGAGGACACCGCCCCGCGCTGGGGCAAGGATTCAGTGACCTTCCAGCGCTACGAGCTGGAGTTGGCCGCGCGCGCGAGGCTGAGCGCGTAGAGCCCCTCGCGGTCGGTCCACCAGTCGGTCAGCTCCAGGCCGGCCTCGGCGTAGATGCCCTCCAGGCCCGGGCGCAGGAACTTGGTGGAGATCTCCGTTCGCATCTCCTCCCCCGCGCCGAATGGGACGAGGATGTCCAGGGCCGCGAAGTTCACGACCTGGTTCGCCAGAGAGCGAAGCCGGATATCCATCCAGAGGTTCTCCGGGTCCCAGCGGGCCACGTGCTCGAATGAGTCGAGGTCGAAGTCCGCGCCGAGCTGGCGGTTGAGCACGGCCAGGACGTTCTTGTTGAACTCCGCCGTGACGCCTCGCGAGTCGTTGTAGGCCGCCTCGAGGATCGCCGGCTCCTTGACGAGGTCGGTGCCCAGGAGGAAGCGATCCTCGGGGCCGAGCAGGTTCGCGATCCGGCGCAGGAAGCCGGCGCGCTGATGCGGGGCGAAGTTTCCGATCGTCCCTCCCAGCAGCGCGATCACCCGCGGTCCCTCGACGGGCACCCGCTCCAGGTCGAACTCGAAATCACAGACGAGGCCGTGGACGCGAATCCCCTCGTACTCCGAGGCGATCGCTTCGGCGGTGTCCCGGGTGATCTCCTCCGAGATGTCGACGGGGCAGTAGGCCTCGAGGCAGGAGGCTTCCCGCATCGCGTCGAGCAGGACGCGCGTCTTGCGCGCCGAGCCGGACCCGAGCTCGATCAGGCTGGCGGGCCGGTTCGCCGCCTCGGAGATCTCGCTCGCCTTGGTCTCGAGGATCTCGCGCTCGCAGCGGGTCGGGTAGTACTCGTCGAGTCCCGTGATCTCCTCGAAGAGCTCCGAGCCTCGCTCGTCGTAGAAGTAGCGTGGAGAGAGCTCCTTGAACGGACTGGTGAGGCCGGCGCGGACGTCGGCGGCCATTCCGGACAGGGGCCCGCCCGGAGGCAGGTTGACGTCGACGGTGATGCGATCCGTGCTTGTCTCGGCGGGAGTGATGGTGGCGGGGAGTCTTGGCCTGTGTGCGTAGGTGTCTCGGCTTCGGATCAGTCGTTACTACGACCCCAGCGGGCCCTCGGATTCATCGCGCGCGCAGCGGATGCCCGCAAAGATCTGACGCCGCTCAGGCAGATCCCAGTTGCGGAAGCTGGTCCTGACGACGTCGCGGCGTGTCGCCCACGCGCCGCCGCGCAGCACCTTGTGCTCGTCGCCGAAGAAGACCTCGGAGTACTCGGCGTACGGGAAGGCCTCGAAGCCCGAGTAGGCGGTGAAGTCCGAACTCGTCCACTCCCAGACGTCGCCGAGCATCTGGACAGCGCCGCTCGACGAGGCCCCGTCCCGGTAGGCGCCCGCGGGCGCGGGGCCGAACGAGAACTCGTCCAGGTTGGCGCGGTCACGGCTGGCGCCCGCCGCAGCCGCCTCCCACTCCGACTCGGTCGGCAGCCGCTTGCCGGCCCAGCGGGCGAAGGCGTCGGCCTCTTTCCAGGAGACATGGATCACCGGCAGGCGAGGATCCACCGCCTCGGTCCGGCCCATGGCCGTGCGCACCCAGCCGCCCTCGCCGTCGCGCTCCCAGTACATCGGCGGCTCGGCCCCGGTCTCGTCGAGATAGTTCGTGTAGTCGGCGTTGGTGACAGGCGTGCGGTCCATCAGGAAGGGCTCCAACTCGATCCGGTGGCGGGGACGCTCGTTGTCGTACGCAAAGCCAACGTCCGCGGCGCCGATCTCGTGAGATCCGCCCTCCACCAGGACCATCACGGGGCCGGTGGAGACGTGCTCGGCGGCCGGCCCACCGTCCACCTCGACCGGCTCGTAGCTCTCGACCATCTGCAGGAGCTGCAGCATCGTCTCGTTGTGCTGGTACTCGTGGGCGAGGAGCATCTCGTAGACGAAGCCGTCTGCGAGCAGGGGATCGCCGGGGTCGAGGTCGATCTCGCCGAGGACCTCAAGGGCCCGCTCGCGGACCCCCTCCATATAGGGACGGACCTCGTCCGCGCGCAGGATCGGCAGCTCACCGCGAATCTTCCGCGGTTGCTCGATCGCGTCGTAGAGCTCGCCGAGATCGCCACGCAGGGGCTCGCGCCCGCCGATTCGGCGAACCAGCCACAGCTCCTCGAAGTTGGCGATGTGCCCCAGGTCCCAGATCAAGGGGCTGAGGATCGGGTCGTAGACGCGGTTGAGCTGCTCCTCCGTGAGCGGCTGGACCAGCTGCAGGGTGTGGCGGCGTGCCTCCTCCAAGCGTGCGGCCAGCTCGGCCTTGCGGTCGGAAGCGGGACGACTTCCACCCCCCGTGGTGGGGGCTACGACCTCCGCGATACGAAAACCCTAGCGAGATGGCTTCGCGGGCTGTGAACGATCTGCAATCCCGTCGGACCGGACCCCCGTATCAACGGGTCGATGGGTCCGAGGGGCATCGGGATCAGCCGCGCCGCCGTTGTCGCGCTCGCGGCATGTCTGATTGCCGGCGCATCGCCGCTGGCGACCTCGGCCGCCTCGCATTCGCCGCGCGCCGACGTGGCCAAGAAGTGCAAGAAGCGAAAGCACCGTCAGAAGAAGCGCCACTGCAAGCGTCCGGCGCCCTCTCCCGCGCTGATCTCGATCTCGCCGGCGAGCCAGGACTTCGGCGTCCCGCAGATCGGCGGGGAATCGAGGACCTTCACGGTCGCGAACATCGGAGGATCGCCGAGCGGTGCGCCGATTGCGGCGCTCACTCAGGTGGGCAGTGACTTCTCGATCGCCGCGAACGGCTGCGTGGCATCGCTCCCGGTCGGCGGGAGCTGTGCAATCGACGTGCACGTCGATACGAACGGCGCCGGGATCGTGTCGGCCACATTGACCGTCACCTCGATCCCGGGCGGCACCGCTTCCGCCTCGATGACCGCCGACATCGAGGCCTGACGCCGGTCGCGACGCGCTGGGCGTGAGCGCCTGATGAGCGCTTGATGAGCGCCCGAGAATAGGTTCCTGCCGTGAAGCAAGGACGGATGAGCCTTCGGTGCGCGCTCGTCATCTCGGCGCTGCTCCTCGCAGGCTCTGTCACGGCCGTAGCAGCGACCGAGAAGGGTGATGCGGATGTCGCCTACGCGGCTAAGAAGAAGTGCAAGAAGGCCCACCGGGGCGTAGCGGTCGCGAAGAAGCAGTGCAAGAAGAAAAGGAAGCCTGTGGTTCCCGTGCCGTCGACGCCCGTGACCCCGCTCAACCCGGTGACGTCGCCTGTCCCCGCGAGCCTCTCGATCTCGCCCACTTCACACAACTTCGGAACGGTCTTCGGGGATTCGGGCGACGGGATCTTCACGGTGACCAATTCCGGCGGCAGCCCGACCGGCACGCTGAGCACGACGCTCGGCGGGAACGACCCGGGCAACTTCGTGATCTCGACCGACGCCTGCGACGGCACGGTCCTCGGCGCGGACGCCGCCTGCACAGTCGACGTCCACTGCTCCAACCCGGAGTTCAACGGCGTGACCAGAACGGCGACCGTCACGGTCACAGGGTCTCCGGGTGGGTCTCCCTACGCGACCCTCACCTGCTTCGAGACGACCTGAGCGGGGTTCACCCCGCCGGCATTCGTTAGGGTCCCGCGCCGATGAAGATCGAGGGGGCAAGCGCGCTGGTCGCAGGAGGCGCCTCGGGGCTTGGCGCCGCGACGTCGCGTGCGCTGCACGAGCGCGGCGCCTCGGTGGTGATCGCCGACCTCAATGCCGAGAAGGGCGAGGCGCTCGCCGCCGAGCTCGGCGAGCGGGCGGCATTCATGGAGGCGAACGTGATGGAGCCGGAGCCGGTCCAGGCGGCGGTCGAGGCCGCTGCGGACGCGCCGGGCGGGGTGCGGATCTCGGTCTGCTGCGCCGGTATCGGCTGGGCTCAGCGCACCGCCTCCAAGCAGGGACC
>DASTAI010000179.1:0-2514 GCA_035712865.1 Solirubrobacterales bacterium | reverse complement strand
GGCGATCTCCGCGCACATGATCGTCAGGGGGGACGCCGACTGCCACGAGGCCCGGTGGCGCGCCGCGCGCCTGCTGGCCGACCGCTTCGGCGTCGAGCACTCGACGCTCCAGGTCGAACACGAGCCCGGCGACGAGCTCTTACAGATAGAGCCTCACTAACCGAAGGTCACGGAGCGGACTCCCGTCGCAATCAGCAGCAGGATCGCTGCGCCGGCGAAGTAGCGGTAGATGACGAAGGGCCTGTAGCTGTGGGTCCGGAGGAGGCGGAGCAGCCAGGCGATCGCGATGTAGCCGGAGACGGCAGAGGCGATGGTCCCGACGATGATCGGGCCGGCCACGTCGTTCGGCAGGCCGTCGTGGATCGCCTTGTAGGCGCTGTAGACGGTGGCCCCGGCGACGGCGGGGATCAGCAGGAGGAAGGAGACGCGGGCGGCCGAGTCGCGATCGAAGCCGAGGTAGCGGGCCGCCGTGATCGTGATCCCGGACCGGGAGGTCCCCGGAGCCAATGCGAGAACCTGGGCGAGGCCGACGTAGAGGCCGTCCCGCAGCGTCAGCCCTTCGACGTCCCGCCTCTCCGGCAGGCGGTCCGCCCAGCCGAGCAGCGCGCCGAAGACGATCAGCTGGATGCCGATCATCCACGGCTCGCCGAGATGGTCCTCGATGAAGCCCGAGCCGAGGCCCCCCGCGATCACCGCCGGCACGGTCCCGACGGCGATCGCGCAGGCCACCCGCTCGTCCACGGTTTCGATCGCGCGGGTACGCACGGTTCGGACGAACGCACCGAGGTAGGTGACCACCTCGTGCCGGAAGTAGGAGATCGCTGCGACCAGCGTCCCGGCGTGCAGGGCGACGTCGAAGGTCTTGTTGAACTTCTCGTGGTCCTCCAGGAACGTGTAGTCCTGGAGCCACGGCACGATGATCAGGTGCCCGGATGAGGAGATCGGCAGGAACTCGGTGAGGCCCTGGACGATCCCCAGAAGGAGGGCCTCCAATTCGGACATCGGCGCGGCATCCTAGGTCACCTCCCGGCGGCCGCGCGACGCTCAGGTCCCGGTCCGCCCGTTTCCGCTTCGAGGGCCGCCGCCTGTCTGAAACCAGGCGAAGACGAAGCATCCGAGCGCCACGATGGCCGCCGCTATCCCGTGCTTGACGTGATGGTGGGTCGAGCCGGCCTCATGGCCCGGGAAGAAGGACGGCAGCGAGCCGGCGCTGTCGACCCAGTAGATGATCGCGATCACCAGAAAGACGACCCCGAGGGCGATGGCGGGCACGATCAGTTGTGGTCGCTTCTGCATGCGGACCTCCTTAGGTGAGAGCGAAGGCGACCGAGAGGACGGCGCCGACGACGCAGCAGTAGACGGCGAAGGGAGTGAGCCGGTTGGTCTCGAAGAAGCGCAGGAGGAAGCGAACCGAGAACCAGGCGGTGACGGCGGCGCAGAGCGCACCGACCAGCGCCTGCCCGCGGACGTGGTCCCCCTGCGAGCCCAGCAGGTCGGGCAGCTTGAGGACGCCGGCCGCCCCGATGATCGGGGTCGCGAGCAGGAAGGCGAAGCGGGCCGCCTCCTCGTTGGAGAGGCCCGCGAGCAGGCCCCCTCCCATGCTGGCCCCGGATCGCGAGAGGCCAGGGATCAGGGCGAGCGCTTGCGCCGTCCCGATCCCGAGGGCGTCGCGGAAGCTCAGGCGGCGGGCGATGTCCTCGTCGTTCTGGATCCCGGACTCGTCCCGGACGGGCGCCCGACGGCGCAGCGCCTCGGCGCCGAACAGCATCAGGCCGTTGACGAAGAGAAAGATCGCGGCGGTCTCCGTCGAGGCGAAGAGGGTGCGGAGGGGGTGCTCCAGCAGGAGGCCGAGCAGTCCGGCCGGGATCGTCCCGATCACCAGCAACCAGCCGAGCTTCGCGTAGCTGTCCTGCGGATCTATGTAGCGATCGCGCAGGGAGCGGCCGAGACCCTTGAGGATGCGGACCCAGTCCTGGAAGAAGAAGACGAAGAGGACGAGCGCGGTGGCGCAGTGGGTGGCGACCAGGAAGCTCAGGAAGTAGTCGTCGTTCTGATGTATGTCCCAGCCGAAGACCCGCGGCAGCACGACGCTGTGACCGAGGCTGGAGATCGGGAACAGCTCGGTGACTCCCTGAAGCAGCCCAAGGACGATTGCCTGGAAATAGGAGATCGGATCCATGCCGGAGCCTCGGCCCGGGGTGGCCGAGAGGCTTCATGGTTCAGCGGCGATCTAAGCTCACCTTAAGTCTCGGCAATGGACGCTGGCGTCTTCGTTAGATTGCCGGAGCATGCGTTTCGCCCATCTGTTCCGCCGAATGCTGGTCGGGCTGGTCGCGGTGATCGGCCCGCTGGTGATCGCCCCTGCGGCGATGGCCGCTGACGGCGTAGGGGTGTACGGGCGAACCGACGACAAGGTCGTCACCTTCTTCATGTTCGGCGTGATCGCGTTCTTCGCCATTCTGGTGACCGTCCTAGCCCTGATCCAGATTCGCCTCGACAACCGCAAAGAGAGGC
>DASTAI010000178.1:0-6230 GCA_035712865.1 Solirubrobacterales bacterium | reverse complement strand
CCTTGCCGCCGGCGATGTCCTTGAGCTCCTCGGCGTCCTCCTTGAGGGCGTCCGTGCCGCCGCGCTTGTCGACCATCTTCTTGGCCTGGTCCGTGAGCCGTCTGAAGTTGACCATCGCTCCTCCTCTAGTGGTTCGCCAGCTCAGACTAGCCTCGCCGAGGTTCCCGCTGATCAGCCGGGGTTCTTGCGCGGGACCAGCACTGCCCGCTTGAACTCGGCCACCAGGGTCCCGTCCTGGTTGTAGGCCCGCGTGTGGACGCGGACGACGCCGCGGTCGGGCTTCGACTGCGAGGGCCGCACCTCGAGGACCTCTGACTCGACGAAGAGGGTGTCGCCGTGGAAGACGGGATTCGGGTGGCTGAGCTCCTCGGTCGCGAGGTTGGCGATCGCCTTGCCCGAGACGTCGTTGACGGTCATGCCGAAGATGAGCGAGTAGACATAGGGACCGGCGACCACGTTCCGGCCCTGCTGGCTGTTCGCGGCGTAGACGTCGTTGAGGTGGAGCGGGTGGTGGTTCATCGTCAGCAGGCAGAACAGATGGTCCTCGGACTCCGTGATCGTCTTCGCCGGCCAGTGTTTGTAGACGGCGCCGACCTCGAACTCCTCGAGGAAACGCCCGTACTCGTGCGCGCCGGACGCCTCGCGCTCGGACTGATCGGTGGTCAGCTGGTGGTTCTCGTCGTTCATCGGCGCGAGATGCTAGGCGACGACCTCGATCTCCGTCGCCTCGAAGCGAGCCAGGTCGGCGGTCTCCGCGTCGATCTTCGGCCGCAGCCGCTCGCGCTCTCGGTCCGGCAGGTTGAGGCTGAGCTCGAGGCGGTTGCCCTTTCGCGTCGTGCGCCACCCGCCGACCACGATGCCGTCCTCCACGATCACCGGCCTGATCCAGCCTCCACCGCCGGCCTTGACGTGGAGGGCGTGCTCGCCGGCAACGGAGAAGGTCCGGTCCTTCCAGCCCAGCAGGTAGGTGTCGAAGTTGCCGAGCAGACGGACCTGCCCCGAGCGCGGCAGTCGCGGCAGCCCCCCGCGGGGAGCCAGCATGGTCTCGTCCCCCACCCGAACCTCCTCGAGCTCGGAGGAGATGGCCTCGAGCCCGGACCTCACCTCGCGCAGGCCCAGCCCGGACCAGTAGGCGAAGTCGCGATCCGTCGCGGGCGCGAAACCTCGCAGGTAGACCCGGGCGAGCTCGGCGAGGGCTCTCTCCCGGTTGAACGGAGGCATCCCTCCCAGCCAGTCCTCCCGCCGCACGAGGCAGGTCTGGGCACCCCGGTCCGGCCCCAGACAGGCGACACCCGAGACCACCGCCGTCAGCGCGATGTGCATCCCGGTCTGCTGGTCGAGTTCGATGCCGGCGGCCGCGACCCGCTCGCGAGCTTCCGACCTCGTCATCGGGCCCTCGTCGGCAAGCGCCCTGGCGATCACGCGAAGCGCCTTGTCCTGTTTCGTGGCCGAAAGGCCAAGCTGCTCGAGTCGCCGGCGGGACCACCGCTCGATCCCCGGCTCGAAGAGCGGCAGCCACCACGCGGCATCCTCGGTCGGGATCAGATGGATGGTCATCCGCATCACCCAGGTCCGAAGGAGCGAGCGCTCCTCGGTCCTCGCCCGCGTGATGTCCGACGCCGTGATCTTGCGACTGCGCGCCCTGAAGGTCTGCGGACCGGCGTAGACGTCCTGGGCCTGGGCGCCCGCGATCGCCCCGGCGATCTCGGCGGGATCGTCGGACGACGCTGGGCGATGGAGCAGCTGGGTCGCGGCCCGCAGCCGCGCCAGCCGGCCGGGTTCGATCCCCCTCCCTGCCACCTCGCCGCTAGTGGACCTTCTTGGTCCGCACGCGCTGCTCGTGGCGCTGGACCACCTGGGCGATCAGCTTCTGGATGTTCGTGTCGCCGCTCGCCCGGATGTGCCCGTTCTCGACCGCCTCGATGTAGTCGCTGACGTGCCCCTCGGTTGCCAGCTGATTGAAGTCGGAGCGCGGGATCGCCACCGTGACCCGCGCGTCCTGGGTCGAGGCCGACTTCGTGATCTCGGGCCCTGGCACCTCGACGCGGAACATCTGCACGTCGCCCCTCCCGCGGAGCTCCAGCTCGAAGACCAGCTTGAGCTGCGCCAGCGCCGGCACCTCGGCCTGGAAGCGCTCGATGGCGGTTTTGATCAGCTCCTGGGTCGACGCCATCTCACCACGGTATTGGCTTGCGGTCGCGGAAGAAGCCTCCGGTGGGGCCGTCGTCCGGGAGGGTCGCCAGCCAGACCGCGGTGTCGGCACCCTCCTCGACCGATCGGCTGGCCCCCGAGCCGCCCATGTCGGTGCGCACCCAGCCGGGGCACATCACGTTGATCTTGACGTCGCGCTCGTCCCAGGCGAGCGTCCGGGTGAGCGCGTTGAGGGCGGCCTTGGAAACGCGATAGGCACCCCGCCCGCCGTTCATGTCTGCGAGCTGTCCCGCGCCGCTCGAGACGTTCACGATCCGCGGCGCATCACTGCGACGGAGCAGCGGCAGGAAGGCCTCGATCAACCGCCAGGGCCCGAAGGTGTTGACCTCGAGGACCTCATGGGCGCGTTCAAGGTCGTAGTCGGCCGCCCCTACGGGATCGCCGTAGACGCCGGCGTTGTTGACCAGGGCGTCGAGGTGGCCGACCTCAGAGCCGATTCGCTCTTGGGCGTCATCCACCTCGCCCTGATCGGTGACGTCGAGCTCGATCGGCACGATTCCGTCGGCCTCCTCGACGTCGTCCGGGTCCCTGGCGCCCGCGAACACCACGTACCCGAGATCGGAGGCCAGCTGCCTCGTGACCTCGGCGCCGATCCCACGGCTCGCGCCGGTGACCAACGCGACCTTCGTCAAATCTTGTTCCGCTCCAACAGCTTCCGGCCGATCACCATCCGCTGGATCTCCGAGGTGCCCTCGCCGATCAGCAGCAGCGGCGCGTCGCGGTAGAGCCGCTCGATCTCGTACTCCTTCGAGTAGCCGTAGCCGCCGTGGATGCGGAACGACTCCTCGACCACCTCCACGCCCGTCTCACTAGCTAGGAGCTTCGCCATCCCCGCCTCGAGGTCTGAGCGCTCGCCGGCGTCCTTCATCCGCGCGGCCTTGCGGGTGAGCAGGCGGGCTGCCTCGATCTTGGTGGCCATGTCGGCGAGCTTGAACTGGATCGCCTGGTGCTGTGCGATCGGCTTGCCGAAGGTCTTGCGCTCCTGGCTGTAGCGGAGCGCCAGCTCAAGAGCCCGCTGGGCGAGCCCGACACCCCGAGCCGCGACATTCACGCGGCCCACCTCGAGGGCGTCCATCATCTGGACGAAGCCCTTACCGAGACCGTCCTCCTCGCCGCCGAGGATCCGCTCCGGCGGGCACTTATAGCCGCTGTAGACGAGCTCGGTGGACTCCACGCCCTTGTAGCCCATCTTCTTGATCTTCGGCGGAATCTCGAGGCCGGCGAACTCGCCTTCGTTCTTCTCCGCCCACGGCTCCTTCTCCGTGATGAAGCAGGTCATCCCCTTGTACGGGGGGTCGGCCTTGGTGTCGTTCTTCATCAGCACGAAGACGACGCTCGAGCCGAGCCCGTTCGTCACCCACATCTTCTGGCCGTTCAGCTCCCAGTTCCCGTCGTCGCCCTTGGTCGCCGTCGCCTTGATGCCCTGCACGTCGGAGCCGACCTCGGGCTCGGACAGCGAGAACGCGGCGCGGATCTCCCCGGTCGCCATCTTGGGCAGGAAGTACTGCTTCTGCTCGTCGGTGCCGAACTTCATCAGCAAGTAGGAGCCGATGAAGTGGGTGTTGACGACACCAGAGATCGAGATCCAGCCCCGCGAGAACTCCTCCACGATCATCGCGTAGGTGGTCAGGTCGAGGCCCATCCCGCCGTACTCCTCGGGGATGGTGACCCCGAAGAGGCCGAGCTCCTTCATCTGCTCGACGATCGGCTCGGGGAACTTGTCCTCGTGGTCGTACTCCTCGGCGTTGGGGATGATCTCGTTGTCGACGAAGCTCCGGACCATCTCGACGATGGCCTGCTGCTCGTCGGTCATCTCCTGGTAGGTCGTCTGGTCTTGCTCGGTGGCTACGGCCATGGCTCCTCTGAAGTCGTTTGGCGATTCCCTCCGGCTGCAGAAGAGGATAGTCAGGGGCCGCTAGCCTCGGCCTCGAACGGCGGACCTCCACTTCGCGATGCCTGCACAGCCACAGAGAAGCGAGGCGCTCATCGAGCTCATGCTCAACGGGCCGTTCCCGTCCGCCGGCGAGACGATGGAGGGCGAGGAAATGGTCGAGATGGTCACGGAACTCCTGGCCGTGGCGGCCCACCCCGAGTACATCACCGTGATGGTCGACCAGACCGGTCACCCCGGCGAGTACCGCGGCGTCGAGGGTTTTCGCGAGGGGCTGGCGGACTGGATGTCGCCCTACGAGCGATTCCAGCTTCGGTTCGACGAGGTGATCCCGGCCGGAGATGACGCCCTCGTCTTTCTGGTTCGCCAAATCGGCGTGACGAAGCACGATGGCGTCGAGGTGGAGAGCCGCGGTGCCGCCGTCTTCTGGCTGAAGGACGGAGCGATCGGCCGGTCCGGCTTCTACATCGATCAGCGAGCAGCGCTGAAGGCGGCCGGGCTCGACCCCGACCGCCCCTCAGGCGAATAGCTACTCGTCGGCGAGCAGGCCGTAGAGCTTGCGGCGAGCATCCTTGAGGATCTCGGCCGCCTTGGTGAGCTGCTCGTCGTCGTCGGTGCGAGCCAGCTGCTTGGCGGCACCCATCAGCTTGAACATCTCCTTGCGCGCCTCGAAGCGGGGGGAATCCTCGTCGCCCTGCTCCCAGGGCCGGCCGCCCTCGTTGCGCTCTGGAGCGGCCTCCTTGCCGGCCTCGGTCAGCGAGTAGACCTTGCGACCCTCGACCTCCTCGGGAGTGACGAGGCCCTCGTCCTCCAGCAGCTGGAGGGTCGGGTAGATCGAGCCGGCGCTGGGGGTCCAGCGGCCGCCCGTGCGCTCCTCGAGCTCCTGAATCATCTCGTAGCCGTGCATCGGCCGGTCGTCGAGGAGCGCGAGGATCGCGCTGCGGACGTCGCCGCGGCGGACGCGATGGCGTCCTCGGCCGTGTCCCCGACCGCCTCTCATCTCCTGCCGTCCATATCCGTGACGGCTTCTCTGTCTGTGCATCTGCTTTGTTCCTTTCGATCAATCATGAACTAACACGATATATCGTAACAGCTCGCTGCGGTTAGTAGTCAGTCCGTGATCGGCTGGTGGCCCGGCTGGGCGGCGACGCGATCCAGCCAGGCGCGGATGGCGGGATATTTCGCCAGATCGAACCCACCCTCGCCCGCGACGTGGGTGTAGGCGTAGAGCGAGATGTCGGCGATCGTGAAGCGTTCGGCGACGAGGAACGTGTGTGCGGACAGGTGGCGCTCCATCGCATCGAGGGCGGCGTAGCCGGCGCGTCGTCTGCCCTCCAGCTCGGAGTCCGGCGGTGGGGAACCCGAGTAGGCGACCAGGAAGCGGACGACCGCGATGTTGGGCTCGTGGCTGTACTGCTCGAAGAACATCCACTGGAGAACCTGAGCGCGCTCGTACCCCTCATCGGGCAGGTAGGGCGTCCCGTCGCCGAAGTAGAAGAGGATCGCGTTTGACTCCGCCAGCGGGCGACCGTCGTCGAGCACCAGGGTCGGCACCCTCAGCGCCGGATTGAAATCCCCGAGCAGCTCGTCCCGGTTCGACCGATCCACGACGTCGACCTCGCGTCGCTCGTACTCGATGCCGAGGTGGGCCAGGAGCAGCCGGACCTTGTAGCAATTGCCCGACACGCTGGAGTCGTAGAGAAGCACGGCGGGCTAGAGCTCCCAGGCGAAGCAGCGGGAGGTCCAGCTCGGCCTCTCGCGCTCGTAGAAGCGGTGCGCGTCCGCCCGCGAGTCGCCGCTGTCGAGCTCGAGGTGCGTGGCGCCGCGCTCGCGCGCCCAGCTCTTGGCCGTGTCGAGGAGGGCCTTCCCCACTCCCTGCGAGCGACGGTCGGGGCTGACGGCGAGGTCCTCCACCCAGCAGCGGGGGCCGAAGCGCACCGAGTTCATGTCGAGGTATGCGGTGCAGAGCCCGACCAGGTCGCCACGGTGCTCGGCGACCAGGACCGCCGACTCGGAGCTCTCGATCGCCTCCGTGATCGCGGCGCGAGCGTGATCCGCGTCCCAGCGCGGAGGCACGGATCCCGGTGGCGCGAACAGCCACTCGTACATGCCGAGCACCCGCTCCACC
>DASTAI010000177.1:0-3834 GCA_035712865.1 Solirubrobacterales bacterium | reverse complement strand
TGGGACCCCTACCCCCATCGGCATGACCGGGCTCTACAGCGAGGGCTTCCAACAAATATTCGACATCTCGGCCAAGCTCGAGCCCGACTGCGACAACGACGGTCTCGGGGACGACACCCAGGATTCCAATGTCACGGCTGCCTGTCCCACGCCCTCGGGCCCGGGCGGCGGCGGGACGACCGGGGAGCCGACGACGAAGAAGAAGTGCAAGAAGAAGAAAAAGAAGAGGTAGGAGGGCGCCGGCCGCCCAGCCCGGACCGGCATGGGTGAGCAATGGAATGACGGCCGGCGCTTCGAGGGAAGGGTCGCGCTGGTCACCGGCGGCGGCGGAACGCTCGGTGGAGCCGTAGCCAGGGGCTTCGGCTCGGAGGGGGCTGCGGTCGCCATCGGCTACCGCTCCTCTCGCCCGCAGGCCGACGAGGTCGTGGCGGAGGTCGAGAGCGCCGGCGGACAGGCCCACGCCGGTCGCCTGGACGTCACCGACCAGGGCTCGGTGGAAGCGTTCGTCGCCGACGCCGAGGAGCGCTACGGTCGCGTCGACGTCCTCGTCAACGCCGCGGGCCGCCTCGACGAGGCGGACACGGTCAGGTTCAGCGAGCTCGACGCGGACGCGGCGAGCGCCCTGCTCCAGGTCGACGTGATCGGCGCCATGCGGATGTGCCACGCCGTGAGGCCGGGGATGCTCGAGGGCGGCGGCGGCGCCATCGTCAACTTCTCCAGCACCTACGGCAACGGGATCAACCCCGAGAACGCGATCAACTTCGTCCCCGTCACCTACTCCACGGCAAAGGGGGCGATCCGCGGCCTCACCGCCACGCTGGCCCGAGACCTGGCGCCGGAGATCCGCGTCAACGCCCTCGCCCCCGGGCCGATCTCAGGTGAGTGGGAGACCGAGTGGGGAGTGTCACCGGAGCACATCAAGGAGGCGATCGCCATGAATCCGCTGAAGCGATTCGGCAAACCGGAGGAGATAGCCGAGACCGTCCTCTTCCTGGCGTCGGACGGCGCCGGCTACATCACCGGGCAGGTCGTCCACGTGGACGGCGGCTGGGTCCTCGCCGGCTGAGGCAGCCCGGCAACGGCCGCTTCGCTCAGCGCAGCATCTCCACGGTTCCAGTGATCTCGAGCAGCCTCGCCACGTTCGGTTGCTGAGATGGGATGAACTGAAGCCATTCACCACCGTTGCATCGCCTTCGGCTTCTCAATAGAACCGGTCCCCGCTGGACGAGCCCGGAAAGCCTTCACGGGCTGCCCAGCAGCGCGCTAAACGACCCGCCTGACCAGGTAGAGCGCGAGCAGCGCCAGGATGACGATGATGAGGATGGTGATGATCATTGGGTTTCCTCCCTTCGACGGTCCGTGTCGGACGACTTCCCCCTCCGCAGCTTCCTGCCTCTACCCGCTGACGGGACTTTGAACCCAGACGTCCCCGACGGCTGGCTGCCGGCCGGGTGAGCTGTTCCTAACTACGCCTCGTCTTGCACCGGCTTGATCGCGTAGCTACCAGCCGCCCTCGGCTCGTCGGTCGTACTTGAGCTCCGAGTCGCCGAGCTCGAAGACGAGCAGCTTTCGCTCGGTGAAGGACTCGAGGAACCATTGCGAGAGCTCACGGCCGACACCGCTCTTTCCGGCTCCGCCGAAGGGCGCCAGCTGGTCCCAGTAGTTGCTCGTCTCGTTGATGTTCACCGAGCCGTGCGGCAGCGCCTCGCCCACCCGCCAAGCGGTCGCGAGGTCCCTCGTCCAAAGCGAGGCGATCAAACCGAGCTGGCTGCGATTTGCGATCTCGACCGCCTCCTGTGCCGAGGAGACCTTGGCGATCGGCGCGACGGGCCCGAAGGTCTCCGCCTGCATGATCAGCATCTCCTGGCTCACGTTGGTGAGAATCGTGGCCGGGTAGTAGAGCTCCTCCTCAGGGCCGAACTGCACGATCTCAGCGCCCTTGCTGCGGGCGTCCTCGACGTGCTCCACGACGCGGGCAAGCGTCGCCTCGTTGCAGAGCGGTCCCATCTCGGTGTCCTCCCCGGCCGGGTCGCCGATCTTCAGCGCTCGCGCGCGCTCGGTGAGCTTGTCGACGAACTCGTCGTAGATCGCCTCGTGGACGAGGAGGCGCTCGGCCGACGTACAGACCTGACCGGTGTAGTAGAAGCAGCCGTTCACTGCTCCGTCAACGGCCGCGTCGACATCGGCGTCCGCCAGGATGATGAATGGACCATCGCCGCCGAGTTCGAGCAGGTGCGGTTTGAGCGGCGCAGAGCGAGCGATCACCTCGCCGGTCGCCGTCGAGCCGGTGAAGAAGATCCCATCCACGCCATCGTGCTCGACGATCGCGGCGCCGACGTCCCCGTAGCCCTGAACCAGGTTGACCACTCCTGGGGGCAAACCGGCCTCCTCGAAGAGCTCGACCACCATTGCGCAGCTCGTGGCCGCGAACTCGGACGGCTTCCAGACGGCCGTGTTGCCCGCGGCGATGATGTGCGCCATCGCGATCGAGCCGATGTCGGTCGGGAAGTTGTAGGGAGTGATCGAGCCGATCACTCCGAGGGGACGATGTCCCAGCACGAGCCGCTTGTTGTTCGTCTGCTCCTGTGTCGAGGGCAGTGACAGGCCCCGATGGCGAAGAACCTCGCCGGCGGCCTTGTCATAGGAGGGGGCGGCGTACTCGTAGACCTCCTCGCGGCTGTCGGTGATCGTCTTCCCGATCTCGGCGCTCACCATCTGGGCGATCGCCTCGGCGTTGTCGCGGAAGACGTGGGTGATATTGCGAAGAATCTTGGCTCGGTCGATCAGCGGCATCCCCGCCCAGTCCGGTTGCGCGCGCCTGGCCGCCGCGACGGCCCGATCGACATCGGAGGAATCACACCGGGTGACGGTGTTGATCACTTCGCGCGAATGAGGCGAGCGGACCTCGAAGGTTCCGGCGCTCCCTTCAACCCAATCCCCGCCGATCAGTGCACGATCCGGTGCTTTGCTCATCAGGGCCATGGAGACTCCTTAGGTTCGATTCGCCAACGGAAGCGCGGGCCTGATCGAGAGCTTCGCAGACCGGCGGCCCGAAATGGGGGGTTGACCGTTTCGGCTCGAGGCCAATAGGGTCACGGGGGGGACAGTGATGAACCTGCGGCCAAGGCTGACCTACGCGAACGTCGCTGCCACGATCGCGCTCTTTCTCGCGGTCGGCGGTGGCACGGTCTATGCCGCCTTCGGCCTCGGCAAGAACGACGTGCAGAGCAAGAACATTGCACCGAAGGCCGTGAAGACCTCCGACCTCGCGAAGAACGCCGTGACGAGTCCGAAGATCAAGGACGGGTCGGTGCAGCCTGCCGATCTCGCCGCGAGCGTGATCGCCAACCTCGCTGCGGACGTGACCGGTTCGGCCACGGGCGGGCCGCGGGACTCCGTCAACACCGATACGACCACCTCCCTGCCTCTGACGGGAACGACGACGTTCACGCCGCAGCCCGGCCAGGTCTCGGCTGTGGGGGCAGAGGCGCAGTTCACGGTGGCCACCACGAACGCGATGAACTTCTGCTCGCCCTCGGTCTTCCTGCTCCTGAACGGAGAGCCCACCCGGATCTTCCTCAGTCCGGACGACGGCAATACCACGACGCTCGTCACGCGCACCGCCAACGACGCGGCCGGTCCGTTCGGGCTGATCAGTCCCGGAACCCCGCTTACGGTCACCGCACAGCTCAGGGGGGACCCGGACTGCACCGCCAGCTCGAGGCTCGACAGGGTCGAGGTCAGAATCGTCCAGTTTCACTGAGCTGTGACCTAGAGCGCCCTAGATTGCGTGGCATGACGGTCCACCGGATGGATCACGTCGGCGTTGTGGTC
>DASTAI010000176.1:0-2379 GCA_035712865.1 Solirubrobacterales bacterium | reverse complement strand
GCATCGGGGCGCCGATCTCGGTCGCCCTGCGCACGGGCGACGCGCCCCAGTCCGAGCGCCGCGCGATGCGCCGCGAGCCGCCTGACATCCTGATCACCACCCCCGAGTCCCTCTACCTGATGATCAGCTCGCAGGCACGCGAGATCCTCGGCTCAGTTGAAGCGTTGATCGTCGACGAGATCCACGCGGTCGCTCCCTCGAAAAGGGGCTCACACCTCGCTCTGACACTGGAGCGGCTGGACCACTTGGCCGCGCCTGCCGCGGGTGGTGCGGCGAGGAACTCGGCATCCGAGGACACTCCCGTACCACAGGATGCCGAGGCCTCGCCGCGACAGGACCCGCGGCCCACCAGCATCCAGAGAATCGGGCTTTCGGCGACCCAGCGCCCGCTGGAGCGCATCGGTGACTTCCTTGTGGGCAGCGGGCGGAAGTGCGAGATCGTCGACGCCTCCGAGCCCAAGCAGCTCGACCTCGAGATCGTCGTGCCGGTCGAGGACATGGTCGAGCCCAGCCCGCTCGACAACAAGCGCCGCGACGGCGCCGACACTGGCAAGACTCCGCCGCCCAACCTCGAGCACTCACCGGAGAGGATCGACCCGGGACCGATCGAGGCCTCTCTCGATCCGGCCGTCAACACCCGCTCGATCTGGCCCGCGATCTACCCGGAGCTCCTCCGCCTCGTCCGCGAGCACAACTCGACCATCGTCTTCGTCAACAACCGCCGTGCCGCCGAGCGGATCGCCAAGCGTCTCAACGAGATGCACAACGACGAGCTCGAGGAGGAGCTGCCCGCCACGGAGCACGCGGGGAACTCGAAGAACGGGAGCAAGGCCCCCGCCGAGATCGCCCGGGCCCATCATGGCTCCCTCTCCCACGAGGAGCGCGCCCTGGTCGAGGAGCTCCTCAAGTCCGGCGAGCTCCCGTGCCTGGTCGCCACCTCCTCGCTCGAGCTGGGGATCGACATGGGCGCGGTCGACCTGGTGATCCAGGTCGAGTCGCCGAAGTCCGTCACCCGGGGCCTGCAGCGCGTCGGCCGCGCCGGCCACACCCTGGGCGAGGTCTCGAAGGGCCGGATCTTCCCCAAGTTCCGTGCCGATCTGCTCGAGTGCGCCGTCGTCGCGCGTCGCATGCGCACCGGGGAGATCGAGGAGACCGTGATTCCCCAGAACCCGCTCGATGTCCTGGCCCAGCACCTGGTCTCGATGGCGGCGCTCGACGAGTGGGAGGTCGACGACGTCGAGAAGCTCGTTCGCTCCGCCCAGCCGTTCGCCGAGATCTCCCGGGAGCAGCTGGAGAACGTGCTCGACATGCTGGATGGCCGCTATCCCTCGGAGAGGTTCGCCGAGCTGCGTCCGCGGATCGTCTGGGACCGCACCAAGGGCACGATGCGCGGCCGTCCCGGCGCCCGCCAGCTCGCCGTCGCCAACGCCGGCACGATCCCCGACCGCGGCCTCTACGGCGTCCATCTCCCGGACGGGCGCCGTGTGGGCGAGCTCGACGAGGAGATGGTCTACGAGGCCCGCCCCGGCCAGACCTTCCTGCTCGGCGCCAGCACCTGGCGGATCGAGGAGATCACCCGGGACCGGGTGATCGTCACCCCCGCCCCCGGGACCCCCGGGGCAGTCCCCTTCTGGCGCGGCGACGGGATCGGCCGGCCGGCCGAGCTGGGCAGGGCGATCGGCGCCTTCTCCCGCGAGGCGGTCAACGCCGACCCGAAGAAGCTCGCGAAGGAGAACGACCTCGACAAGCTCGCCGCGCAGAACCTCGTCAACTACCTGACCGAGCAGCAGGCCGCGACCCGGGTGGTCCCGTCGGACGAGGCGATCGTGGTGGAGCGCTTCCGCGACGAGATCGGCGACTGGCGCCTCTGCGTCCTCTCGCCCTTCGGCGGCCGGGTGCACGCCGCCTGGGGTCTCGCCCTGTCGGCCAAGATTCGGGACGAGCGCGAGCTGGAGGCCGATGCGATCTGGTCCGACGACGGGATCGTCATCCACCTGCCCGACGCCGACGAGCCGCCGCCGGCCGACCTTGTGATGATCGAGCCGGACGAGATCGAGGACCTCGTGATCCGCGAGCTCTCCGGGTCCGCTCTGTTCGGCGCCCGCTTCCGCGAGAACGCCGCCCGCTCCCTGCTCATCCCCCGCGCCTGGCCTGGCAAGCGCACCCCGCTCTGGCAGCAGCGGCTGAAGTCGCAGAGCCTGCTCGAGGTTGCCCGCGACTTCCCGAGATTCCCGGTGATCCTCGAGACCTACCGCGAGGTGATGCGGGACGTCCTCGACCTGCCGTCCCTCAAGGACCTGCTGCGCGACCTGCACTCCCGCCGGATCACGATGGTCGAGGTCGAGACACCGACCGCCTCGCCGTTCGCCTCGTCTCTGC
>DASTAI010000175.1:0-11536 GCA_035712865.1 Solirubrobacterales bacterium | reverse complement strand
GGGGTGCGAGAGTGGATCGATCTGATGTGGAAAAACGCGGAGGAGGGCGTCCACATCGAGATCGATCAGATAACGGACTTGGGTGATGACCGGGTCTTCATTGCCGTGGTTGTCACCGGACGCCGTAGGGGCAGCGGCGTGTCGTTTGAATACCGCACCTGGCAGCTCCTCCGGTTCGCCGATGGCCTGATTACGAGACGCCAAGTCTTCTGGACCCGTGCCGAAGCCCTGAAAACCGCCGGGCTGCGGGGGTAGGCGATGTCGCAGGAGCGTCGCGAGGTTGCGGTGGCCTATCCAGTGGATACTGCGCTCGGATGATCTCGACAGTGGCCGTAGGAACTGACGGGTCCGAAACCGCAGAGGAGGCCGTTAGGCAAGCGGCCGAAATCGCCCGGCGCTACGGGGCCAAACTCATGCTGCTGAGCGCCTTCCCGGCGCAAGGCTTCGCCGCCTACGCGGGCATCGACCCTGAGTGGGCCTCGGGCTCGCAGACTGACGCGAGGACGATCCTAGAGCGGAGCCAAACGGCCCTCCGTGAAGAGGGAATCGAGTGCGAGACGCGCTCAGCCGAGGGCGATCCCGCAGACGTGCTGGTGCGGCTCGCGGAAGAGTGTCGCGCCGATCTCTTAGTGATCGGCAACAAGGGCATACAGCGTCGGGTGCTCGGCAGCGTCCCGAACACGGTCACGCGCAAGGCCGACTGCTCGGTGATGGTCGTCAAGACCACCTGAGCGAACTCCTGGCTCCTGCGAAGGCGCCGGTCTGTTGGAGTAGCTACTCGCTGGGGATCCATCGCGCCGGAGACTTCCTCGGCGTCGGATTCCGAAACCCACGATGCGTGCGAGGGGACGGCCTTCTTCTGGAATCGGATGTTCCCTGGTTGCGAAGACCCGTTCGTGGGTACGGAAGGTGTCTCGACCTCTCCCTGCACTCGGCGATAAGCAGCTCAGTGCACAAAGCAGGCGAACAAGGGGGCGTCGACCGTCCGTTGTCCGTATATCGGCAGTGGCAAGTCCACACAACTTCACGCGGGTGATCGCGAAGGGCGGGTATCTGAAAGCAAGATGAGGCGCCTGTTGTTCCTCACGGTGTTGGTCAGCCTGGCCCTCACGGGTTCGGCGGAGGGTGGCCAACTGCGCGGAGCGATGCTCACTCCCAACTGGTCCGCTCAGGGCTCGCGGTTCGAGATGACCCCGGCCCAGCAGCGAGGGGAGATAGCCGCCGTGGCGCAGATGGGCGGGAACGTGGTCCGCCTGCACGTCGACTGGGCCGCACTGCAGCCTGACGGAGAGGTCGACCCTGCCTACCAAGCGCAGCTTGACCAAGCCGTGGCCGACGCCAGCCAGTACGGACAGGCCGTGATCCTCAACATCATCGGAACACCCTGCTGGGCGGCACTCGCCCCGGACTGTCCGACAACCTCCAAGAACCACATGGCGCCACCCCGGCCAACTCAGTTCGCCGAGGTCACCCGCTACCTCCTCGCCCGCTATCCGTCCCTCTACGGCTACGAGGTTTGGAACGAGCCGAACCTGGCCGGGGGAGGGTTCTGGACCGGGAGCGTGGCCGACTTCGCCGCCATCGCCAACGCAGCGGTCGAGGGTCGAAACGCCATCGCCTCCCACACCCGGGTCATCGTCGGCGGTCTGGTCGACGGCGGCGGGGACTACCTCGAGCAGCTCTACCAGGCGGGGATGCACGGACAGGACGGGATCTCCGTCCATCCGTATTCAGCCATCCCCTGGTTCGGCTGGACCAGTCCCTCCCCGAAGAACTCGCCCTTCCAACAGAAGATCCGGCTAGCCCACAGGATCATGCTGCGCCACGGAGACCACGGAGGCCTCTACGTGACTGAGTTCGGGTTCGGCACCTGCCCCGCGACCAGCTGCGTCCCCGACCTGACGGCGGCAGCCTTCCTCGCCCAGAGCTTCCGCGTGGCCTCGCGCTATCGCTACGTCAAGGCACTGACCGTCTTCAGCATGACCGACTATGCCGCCCCGTCAGACCCGAAGCCCTCCTGGATCGACCGCAGCGGGATCCTCGGCAAACCAGCCTTCGGGCAGGTTCACCGGGCGTTGAAGCAGCTGCGCTCGAAGAAGTACCTCAAGCGACTACACAGAAAGAAGAACTGAAGGCAACCCCGCTGGAGAAGGTCACACAGGCAGCCGACAACCGCGTTTTCATACACACATCTCGCCGCTAGGGGCGAATGGGCCCTAGGCGGGGATGCTCGCCAGGTGCTCGTGGATCTGGCCGACGACCGCGGCGCCCTCGCCGACCGCGGTCGCGCAGCGCTTGCTCGAGCCGGCGCGAACGTCGCCGGCCGCGTAGATGCCCGGGACGCTGGTCTGGAGCAGTCCCTCCGCTCCGGCCTCGCCGCCCGTGAGGATGAAGCCGTTGGGGCAGCGGGCGACCGCATCCCCGACCCACTCGGTGCAGGGGTCGGCTCCGATGAAGAAGAAGAGGTAGCTCAGCGGCAGCTTCTCGCCGTCCTTGAGTGTCACCGCCTGGAGTTGGCCGTTCTCGCCGTGCAGCTCGCCGACCTCGCTGCGGTCGCGGACGTTGACGCCGTAGCGGTCGAGCTCCGCGATCAGGTAGTCCGACATCGTCTCGCGGAGGTCGGCGCGGCGATGTAGGAGCGTCACCAGGGCGCCGCCGCGGGCCAGCCAGACGGCCGCCTGGGCGGCGGAGTTGCCGCCGCCGACCACCCCGACCCGGCTGCCGCCGCAGCCCTGGGCCTCGGGCGGGCCGGCGGCGTAGAAGACACTGAGGCCCTCGTACTCCTCGAGCGACCTGCAGGGAATCCGGCGGTAGTCGGCGCCGGTGGCGATCAGGACCGCTCGGGCGACGATCGTGCGGTCTCCCTCGAGCCCGATGCGGTGCGTGCCGTTGCCCGGCTCGAGAGAGACCGCCCGGTAGGGCGTGGCCGTTCGCGCGCCGAACTTGCGCGCCTGGGTGATCGCGCGGCCGATCAGCTCGCTGCCGCTGATCCCCGCCGGGAAGCCGAGGTAGTTCTCGATCCGGCGCGACGCTCCGGCCTGGCCGCCGAGCACCGTGCCCTCGACGACGAGTGTGTTCAGGCCCTCGGAGGCTCCATAGACCGCTGCGCCGAGGCCGGCTGGCCCTCCGCCGATCACGGCCAGGTCGACCTCCTCCTGGGGCTGGAGCTCGAGGCCGATTCCGAGCGCCCGCCAGAGCTGGCCGTCGCTTGGGTTGCGCAACTCGACCCCGCCCGGCAGGCGCACGAGTGGAAGCTCATTCGGCTCGAGCTCGGCGATCGCCTCAGCGAACTGGGGATCGTCGCTCCGCTCGGGGTCACGCCAGACGTGTGGGAGGCGGCCCCGGCGGGCGTACTCGATCAGGTGACGCGTCGACGCTGAGGACTGAGGGCCGATCACCTCGAAGCCCACGCCCTCGCGCTCCTGCAGGATCTCGCGGCGCCGGATGAAGGTGTTCAGCATCACGTCGGCAAGGGAGGCGTCCTCGAACAGCATCGCCTTCAGGTCCTGGCGGTCGACCGCGATGTAGCGCATCGGCTTCGTCACGACCCCGTCGACGAAGACGGTCTGGCCGCTGAGCAGGTTCATCTCGCCGAGGAAGCCGCCCGGGCCCTGGCGCGCGATCTCGTTCCCGGCGCCGTCCAGGACCGCGGCCTCGCCCTCGAGCACGACCATCAGCGGGTAGCTCCTGTCGCCGATCCTGAAGAGGAACTCCCCTTCGTCGGCGGTGCGCTCCTCGCCGTGCTCGGCGAGGGCCCGGATCTGCCCCTCGGAGAGATTCGGGCTCAGCGGACTGGTCGAACTGCCCATGCCACGAGGCTAGCGAGTCACTCCAGTCGGTCCTCGACGGAGCGCACCTTGTCGGCGAGCGTCTGCTCCTTGTCGCGCCGCTCGTCGAGCTTGAGGACGCTGTAGACCCGGGGGAGGCCCAGCTCGAAGGGGACGCGGTGGAGCTCACCCACCAGGGCGAGGATGTCCTCGGTCGAGCCCTCGAGATTCGTCCCCATCGCGTGCAGCTCGTAGCCCACCTTGTCCTGCGCGGCGAGACGGCGCTGGATCTCGGCGATGTACGCACCCGCGCTCGGATCCGAGCGGCCCAGCCCGATCACCGTCAACTCAGCGGTCGCCATATGTAGGGATCTTGACGGCCTAGGCGCGGGCTCGGTTCTCGAACACGCTGTCGAGCGCCGCGGCCCTGCCGACGGCCAGCGCTCCGCTGAGCACTGCGGCGTCGCCGAGGCTCGAGACCTCGACTCGGGGCGGATAGGGGAGAAGCTCGTCGAGACGCGCGCGGATCGGGGCGAGGAGCAGGTCGCCGTTGGCACCGATCCCGCCACCGATGACGACGAGCTCCACGTCGATCACGGCCGCGACCGGGGCGATGTGGAGGGCGATTCGGCGGGCCTCCTCCTCGACCACCTCCAGCGCCAGCGCGTCCCCGGCCCGGGCGCCGCCGAAGATCTCCGGCACCTCGAAGGAGGAGCCGATCGCGCTCTGTCTTTCGTCTCCCTCGACTAGCCGGCGGGCGAAGTTCGAAATCGCGGGAGCGGCCGGATCCGTGTCGCGCTCGATCCCGGATCCGAGCGCGAAATCGATCTCACCGGCGGCACCGTGGTGTCCCTGGTGGAGCTCGCGATGGAGGACCACCCCTGCACCCAGACCGGTGCCCACCGAGAGGAAGACGAAGTCGTCGACGCCGCGGGCGACGCCACGGGACTGCTCGCCGAGCGCAGCGAGGTTGATGTCGTTCTCGAGTGTCACCGGCACCCCGAGCAAGCGCTCGAGCTCGTCGTTGACCCGAATGCCCTCGAGTCCATGGACGTTCTCCGCCTGGGCCACCTCTCCGTCCCCGGTGACGACGCCCGGCACTCCGACGACGGCTCCGTCGATCGAAGCGTCGCCGACGCTGCCGGCCGCCATCAGGTGCCTCTTCAGCTCCGCGACGGCGGCGAGGGCCGTCTGGACCTCGGCGTCGGGGAGCTCGACGTCCTGGCGGGCGCTGATCTCACCGCCGAGATCGCAGATCGCTCCCCGCAGGAAGCGGGCGCCGAGGTCGAGGCCGAGCACCATCGCAGCGTCGGGAACCGGTTCGAAGAAGGTGGCGCCATAGCTCGGCCCGTCGCCGGTCTCGCTCGCCTCGCGCACCAACCCGGCGTTCACCAGGGACCGCAGGGCCACGGATACCGTCGGCTTGGAGATCCCCACGGCCCGCGAGATCTTCGCCCGGGAGATCGGGGCGTCGTACCGGATCGCCTCGAGGACCGCCCGTTCGTTCAGGTGGCGGAGCAGGGACGGCCTCGCCGCCGCCCCGGCCTTGGTCTCACTGTTCACCGCCTCAACCCGCGTCCGTCGATCACCCGAGGCGATCGCCCGTCTCGGGATCGAACAGATGCGCCTGACCGGCGCGCGGCCGCAGCGAGACGCGGCCTCCGCGCTGAGGGGCCTTCCAAGGATCGATTCGGACCGTCAGCGTGGTCTCGCCGCCCGGCATGTCCGCGGTGCAGCGCGCGAAGGCGTCTGAGCCCAGCTCTTCGACCATCTCCACCCTCGCCGCCAGTCCGTCCTCGGCGGGTTCCAGGGCCTCCGGCCGCAGCCCGACGATGACCTCGCGGCCGGCGGCCGCAGCCTTGACCGGCTCCTCCAGCTGGAGGCCCTTGCCGTTCAGCATCGCGTGACCGTCAGCGCTCAACGGGACGCGGATGAGATTCATCGCGGGGGAGCCGATGAATCCAGCGACGAAGGTGTTGGCGGGCCGGTCGTACAGGTCGCGCGGCGAGGCGCACTGCTGGAGACGACCGTCCTTGAGCACCGCGACGCGATGGCCCATCGTCATCGCCTCGACCTGGTCGTGGGTGACGTAGACGGTCGTCACGCCGAGTCGGGTCTGGAGGGAGGAGATCTCGCCGCGCATCTGGACCCGGAGCTTGGCGTCGAGATTGGAAAGGGGCTCGTCCATCAGGAACGCCTTCGGCTCGCGGACGATGGCTCGGCCCATCGCGACGCGCTGGCGCTGACCCCCCGAGAGCTGGCTCGGCTTGCGAGCCAGGTAGTCGGTGAGCTCGAGCAGCTCGGCGACCTCGCGGACCCTCCGTCTGCGGTCGTCCTTCGGCACCTTCTCCATCCGCAGCGGGAAGGCGATGTTGGCCTCGACGTCGAGGAAGGGGTAGAGGGCATAGTTCTGGAAGACCATCGCCACATCGCGGTCCTTGGGCGGCAGGTCGGTGACGTCGCGGTCGCCGATGTAGATCGCGCCCGCGTCCACCTCCTCGAGGCCGGCGAGCATCCGGAGAGCGGTCGTCTTGCCCGAGCCCGACGGGCCGACCAGGACGAGCAGCTCGCCATTGGCGATCTCCAGGTCCAGCTCCGCGACCGCCGCGGTCTCGGCCCCCGGGTAGACCGCCGTCGCCTTCTCGTAGCGAATCTCAGTCATCGGGCAACCCTCTCCTCTCCATCAGCCTAATCCCGCCTCCGCCAGGGATCGCCGGAGGCGCTCCTTCGCCGCCGGATCCGAGCCGAGCTCGTCCAGCGCCAGGAGCGCCGCGCCGACAATCGGGTGAGCGTCGATCGCGGTCACGGTCGCATCGGGTGCGATCTCGCTGAGGCCGTCGCTCACGGCGTCGACCAGCTCCCGTCCGTCCGCCCGGAACATTCCGCCCCCGAGGACGACCTCGAAGGACTCGCCGCCGAGCGCCAGTCGCTCGATCGCGACCCGCGCCAGATTGACCATCTCCGCCTTGAGGCGGTCGACGATCTCCGCCGCGACCGGGTCCGCTGATGCCTCGGCGAGGACGACCGGAGCGAGCTCGATCAGACGCTCGTAAGGAATCTGGTCGAAGTGGATGGCCCGAGCCACGTCCAAAGGGGCATCAAGAGAGAAGTGAGCCGGGACAGCCCGCTCCAGTGTCGTCTTCGGCCCGCGGCCGTCGGCGCTCCTTGCCGCCGCCCACAGCGCCTCCGGGCCGACGTCGTCGCCGCCGCCCCAGTCGCCGGTGATCCTGCCGAGCGCCGCGAAACGCGCCACGCGCCCGTCCTCGGCGACACCGACGCAGTTGATGCCCGCGCCGCAGACGAGCGCCACGCCCCAGCCGCGGTCGGTGCCGGTACGCAGCACGGCGAAGGTGTCGTTGGCGACCTCCGTACGCGGCGCCCATCCTTGATCCGCCAGAGCCCGCTGCAGGGTCGCCTCCTCCTCTGGAAGGTCGGCGCCCGCGATCATCACTCGCCCGACCTCGGCGACCGGCCGGTGGTTCATCTCAACGCCGGCATCCGCCGCAGCTCTCTCGAGGAGGGATCCGAGCACCTCGATCGAGCCGTCCACGCCCAGCTTGTGCTGCGAGCTGCCCGGACCGCGGACAGCGGAGAGCACTGCGCCGTCCTCCCGGATCAGGGCCAGGTCGGTCTTCGAGTTGCCGCCGTCGACGGCCAATGCCAGCTTCTCGGTCACGATGCGGCTCCCTCCGGCACCGGCAGCGGGATGCCCGAGCGCTCGGCCGCCGCAAGCTGCTCGAGGAGCCGCGAGGCGAGCTCGTCCTGGCCGATCAGCGGGTGGGCGAGCAGGGCCTTCTTTGCCGCGACGGGGTCGCGGCTGACTGCGGCTTCGGCGGTCAGCCGCTCGTAGGAGGCCACGTGTCTCGTCAGACCGAGCAGCTCGGGCGCGAGCTCGGGCTGTTCGAGCGGCTCCGGACCGTCGGCGCCGATCCCGGCCGGGACCTCGACCACGTCGTCAGGCGCGAGCCCGGGCAGCGTGGTGCCGTTGCGAGTGTCGATCACCTGAGTGTCGCCGGTGTCGTCGAACAGCGACCGGACCAGCGCGGTGGCCGCCTCGCTGTAGAAGGCGCCGCCGCGCCGCTCTAGCAGGGGGGGCTTCTCATTCAGCTCCGGATCGCGGTACAGCTCGAGCAGGTCGCGCTCGATCTCGGCGACGACCTGCGCCCGCGGCGTCCCGCCGAGCTGCTCCTCGAGGACCTCGTCGTGATCGTAGAAGTAGTGCAGGTAGTAGGAGGGAACCGCGCCGAGCTCGGTGATTAGCTCCGGGCGGAGCTCGAGCCCCTGGGCGATCTCGTCGAGGTGCGCGTCGAGAAGGGGCGGAAGGGCGTCCTGACCGTCGACCCACGCCGACCTCACCCACGTCAGGTGGTTGAGGCCGACCTGGTCGACGGCGATCCGATTCCCCGGCAGACCGAGGAGGCGCGCGAATTCGCGTTGGAAGCCGATCGCGACATTGCAGAGGCCCACCGCGCGATGGCCCGCGTCGAGCAGGGCGCGGGTGACGATCCCAACCGGGTTGGTGAAGTCGACGATCCAGGCATTGGGCGCGGACAGCCGCCGGACGCGGTCGGCGATCTCGAGCACCACGGGTACGGTCCGCATGGCCTTGGCGAAGCCGCCGGCGCCGGTGGTTTCCTGGCCGATGCAGCCGCAGCGGAGGGGGACGGTCTCGTCCGAGAGGCGCGCGGCCTGGCCGCCGACACGGATCTGGATCAGCACGGCGTCGGCGTCACGGAGCGCCAGGTCGAGGTCATCGGTGAGCTCGAGGCTGCCCTCGAAGCCCTGCCGCGAGAGCATCCGGGCGGCGAGCGAGCCGACCACCTCGCGGCGCTCGGCGTCGATGTCGTGCAGGACGAGCTCGCGGACGCGAAGCCCCTCCTCGGCGGCCGAGATCGTCGAGACCAGCTCCGGGGTGTAGGTGGAGCCGCCACCGATCACGGCGATCTTCAGGCCGCTCATCCCTTCACCCCCGTCAGGGTCACGCCCTCGATGAATGCCTTCTGCGCGGCGAAGAAGAGGACGATCACCGGCAGCATGAAGAGAAGAGTCGCCGCCATCGTCAGGTTCCACTGGACCTGGTGGACGTTGCGGAACTGCGCGAGGCCGACCGACAGTGTCCAGTGGTCGGGGTTCTCGCCGGTGTACAGCAGGGGCCCGAAGAAGTCGTTCCAGCAGAAGAGGAAGCTGAACAGGGCCACCGCAACGAGCGCCGGCTTGGCGAGGCGGACAACCACGTCCAGCATCACCCGGAACTCGCCGGCGCCATCGACTCGAGCGGCGTCGGAGTACTCCTCGGGGATCGTCAGGAAGAACTGGCGCAGCAGGAAGATCGAGAAGGCGTCGCCGAGCCAGTTGGGAATGATCAGCGGCCAGATCGAGCCGACGAGGTGCAGCTTGCTGAACATCACGTAGAGCGGGACGATCGTGACCTGCGGCGGCAGCATCATCGTCGCCAGGACCAGGATGAAGGCGAGGTTCCGTCCCTTCCAGCGGAGCTTGGAGAGGGCGTACGCGACCGGGACGCTCGAGATCAGCACGCCGAGCGTGGCCAGGCCGGCGTAGAGGAAGGAGTTGACCGCGTAGCGGACCAGCGGTGCGCGATCGAAGACGTCGCCGAAGTTGCTCGGATGGAAGGGCTTCGGCCAGAGGTTCGACGAGAGCGCCTGGTCGTTCGTCATGAATGCCGTGAGGACGATGAACACGAACGGCGCCAGGAAGGCGATCGCGAGCCCGATCAGGATGCTGTGGTCGGCGATAGCCAGCAGCAGTCGCTTGCGGCGGACATCCTTCGGCGGGCGGCGCCGCTCGACGGGTATCGGCAGGGGATGAGTGGCCGCTTCCACTCAGCTCACCTCGGTGCGCCGGCGTAGTGGACGAAGCGATCCGAGCGGCGCAGGATGACCACGGTCACGGCGAGCGAGACGATCAGCAGCAGGACCGCCATCGCCGAGGCGTAGCCCATGTTGAAGTAGCGGAATCCCTGCTGGTAGAGGAGCAGGGGGTAGAAGAGGGTTGAGTCCTGCGGGTAGCCGAGGTTGTTGATCGCGTCCCCGGCGCCACCCCCCGAGCCGCCCGCGGCGACCGTGCTCGCCACGTAGCCCTCGGTGAAGTACTGGAGGCCCTCGATCACCCCGATGACGACGGCGAAGAGGATCACCGGGCTGATCGTGGGGAGGGTGATGTAGCGGAGCCGCTGCCACGCGCCCGCCCCGTCGAGCTCGGAGGACTCGTAGAGGTGCTTCGGCACGTCCAGGAGGGCGGCGAGGAAGATGATCATCGTGTTGCCGATGCCCCAGATCCCGAGGAGCGTCAGCGACGGTTTCGCCAGTGACGGCGATTGGAACCAGAGCGGCCCCGTGATCCCGAGATGGCCGAGGATCGTGTTCACCGGGCCGGTGGCGGGGTTGAAGAGGAAGACGAAGCCGAGGGTGGCCGCCACCGCAGGCGCCATCGTGGGGAGATAGAAGATCGTGCGGAAGAGGCCGACCCCCATGCGGGCCCGTGTGATCATCACCGCGATCGAGAAGGCGAAGAGCACCTCGATCGGCACCGCGATGCAGATCATCCAGAGCGTGTTGTAGACCGACGGCCAGATCTGCTGGTCGGCTCCGAAGAGGTAGGAATAGTTCGCGGTCCCGATCCAGCGCGGGTCCGAGAGCAGGTCGTAGTGCGTGAACGACAGCAGGACCGTCGTCACCAGCGGATAGCCGAAGAAGATCGTGAACCCGACGATCCACGGGCTCATGCAGAGCAGAATGAACCGCCGCCGGCGCCAGGCCGCCTTCTTCTTCGCGCGCTGCCGCTCCGGCGACGGCGCGGCCAGGGCCTCGAGGGCCCCGGCCGCAACCGCAGTGCTCATGGCCGGTTGGCGGCGATCACGGCGCCTGACCGCCCGACGCGTTCTGCTCCTGAGCGTCTATCTGCGAGGCGGTGTCCTCGAGCCCCGACTGGAGATCACTCACCTGGCCAGCTTCCCACTTCGAGATGAACGACTCGAAGAGCTCCTGGTACGCGGCCCCGGACGCCTTCGGTGGATTCGTCTCGGTGTTCGGGTTCTTGAAGATGTCCAGGAACGTCTGGAACTGCGGCGTGACGTCCAGCGCGGGCGAGTCGAGCGCCGGGTAGGTGGTGGGCACGTTCCGGATCGCGTTGGTCATCGCCACGAGCGCGTCCGTATTGCTCGCCAGGTACTGGATGAGCGCCCAGGCCTCGGCCGGGTGCGGGGACCCGCGCGGGATGCCGATGATCGTGCCGCCCACACGACCGATGCCGTACTGGTCCTCCTGCCCGTCCGGGGTCGGGTACGGCGCCGTGCCGTAGTTCAGGTTGGGCGCGTAGTCCTCGACCATCGCGACGCGCCACTCGCCGTCGAACATCATCGCGACGCGGCCGTGCTGGAAGTCGTTGCCGGCCGTCCACTCGTTGCCCGCCCCCGCCACGAACTTCTTGAGGTTGTCCTCGCCGTAGAAGTCGACGAGGTCCTTCTGCCACTGGAACAGCTCGGCCCACTGCGGATCGGACGAGATGGCCGCCTGCGTTCCGTCCTCGTTGTAGTAGTCGGCCCCGAAGATGATGGAAAGCTCGAGCGGCGTGAACTCGTAGTAGCCGAACCACGGGACGAACCCGGCGACCTTGATCGACCCGTCCGGGTTGAACTGGGTCAGCTTCTTCGCCATGTCCGTGAGCTCGGACATCGTCTTCGGCGGCTCGGTGTACCCGGCCTTCTCGAGGAGGTCCTTGTTGTAGTACAGCCCCATCGCGTCGGTGAG
>DASTAI010000174.1:0-5186 GCA_035712865.1 Solirubrobacterales bacterium | reverse complement strand
TGGATGAATCAGCCCCAGGGCTTCGACCTCGATGCCGCCGGCAATGTCACCAACGTCAGGCCGTTCGAGGTGCTCTTCAACCCGGCGACTGGCTACGAGTTCTTCCACATGTTCCTCGCTGCGTACATGGTCACCGGCTTCCTGATCGCGTCGGTCTACGCGGTCGGCATGCTCCGGGGACGGCGCGACCGATACCACCGGCTCGGCTTCGTGATCCCGTTCACCGTGGCCGCGGTCGCCTCCCCCATACAGCTCTTCGTCGGCGACACGGCGGCGCGAGCCATCGCCGACGATCAGCCCGCCAAGTTCGCCGGGATGGAGTGCATCTACAAGAGCGGGGACGATCAGACGGAGTACATCGGCGGGATCTGCACCGACGGCGAGGTCAAGGGCGGCATCGGAATCCCGGGGCTCGACTCGATTCTGGTCGGATTCAGCACGAGCACCTACGTCAAAGGCCTCGATCAAATCCCGGCGGATAACCGACCGCCCGCGAATACCCTCCTGCACAACGCGTTCGACACGATGGTGGGGATCGGCACTGGTCTCTTCCTACTGGCGGTCTGGTTCGCGATCTCCTGGTGGCGACGCCGGGACTTCCCTTCAACGAAATGGTTCCTGCGGATCTGCGCGGTTGCCGGGGTGGCCGCGGTAATCGCACTCGAGTGCGGCTGGATCGTCACCGAGGTCGGGCGCCAGCCGTGGATCGTGAACGGCTTCATGCGCACGTCTGACGCCGTGACGCCCGCCCAAGGGATCTGGTGGATCTATGGCCTGACGATGACCCTCTACATTGCGCTGGCGGTGATCGCGATCACCGTTCTGCGCGCCCTCTCCCGCCGCTGGCAGCAGCATGCGCCGGATCCCGAGCTTCCCAATGGACCGCCGCCGGGCGAGCGATCGGAGGCATCGGCATGAGCAGCGCGGACGTCTGCGCGGTGATCCTCTGGATCGGTGTGACGCTCTACGCGATCTTCGGCGGAGCTGACTTCGGCGCCGGGGTATGGGACTTCCTCGCCGGCTCAGGCAAAGGAGCGAAGCGGGTCCGGGACCAGATCGACCGTTCGATCGGCCCGGTGTGGGAGGCCAATCACGTCTGGCTGATCTTCGTGCTGGTGATTCTCTGGACGGCGTTCTCCACCGCCTTCTCCGCGATCTTCACCACTCTCTACATCCCGCTGGCGCTCGCCGCGCTCGGCATAGTCCTGCGGGGAGCGGGCTTCGCCTTCCGCCACGCGTTGCCGGGACCGGTGCAGCGACCCGCGACCCGGGTATTCGGGTTCGCTTCGGTCCTGACGCCGTTCTTCATGGGCACGGTGGTCGGGGCCGTCGCCTCCGGCGAGGTGCCTGCCGCCGGCGACGGCGACCCCACCGCGAGCTGGACGGGCTTTCTGCCCCTGACCACCGGTGTCCTCTTCGTGTTGGTCGCGGCGTATACGGCCGCGGTCTTCCTCGTACGGGATTCGGGGGCGGCGGGCGATACCGAGCTACGTAGCTACTTCGAGCGTCGCGCGTTGGCCGCGGCGGTGGTAGCCGGTGCGGCCGCGGTCGTGGGCGTGATCGCTCTTCATGCCGATGGCCGCTACGTCTACGACGGGCTCACCTCCTGGCCCGGTGTCGCGCTCGTCATCCTTTCCGCGCTCTGCGGCCTGGTCGCACTCGGCCTACTGGTCAGCGGGCGGAACTACGGGTTGCGGGCCGCCGCGGTGGGCGCCGGAGCGGCCGTCATCTGGGGGTATTTCGCGGCCGCATTCCCCTACTTCCTGCCGACCTCGCTGAAGATCTCCCAGGCGGCGGGCGCGTCGGCCACCCTGACGGCGGTAATCATCGTCTTCGCAGTGGCCGCGGTCACAGTTATCCCCTCCCTGATCCTGCTCTACGTCCTCTCCCAGCGCCAGGCGCTCGACGGCAGCTACTCCGCCGCCAGCGAAGCGACCTCGCCGCGCCAGTAGACGAAGGGCCCCCCGGGCAGCTCCCAGCGCGCCTCGGCGCTGGCGGGAACGAGGATCCCGCCCAGATCGACATACTCGCCGAACTCGCCCACCCACGGCGTGTCGACCCAGGCGCCGTCAGCCACTCGGGGTCTCATCGCGGAGGCCCTTCTGATCAGGCCCGAGTCGTCGAAGGCCAGCTGCACGCTGGCCGCCACCCCGCCGACCAGGGTCGAGACCTCGACCTCGCCGTCGTCGAGCTCTCGCCAGGAGAGCTCACGGTTCGCCGCCATCGCGAACGGGACCCACGGCAGCTCGGCGAGGTAGCGCATGGCCTCTCCCCGGTCGGTCTCCGGCCCGGTGTTCCTGGTGGCGGGGACTAGACCCCAGATGCGGGCGATCAGTAGCCCCTCGCCGTCGCGATAGCGGTCGGTCACCCTGACCCGGACGAGAGGGTTCGTCCCGAAGGAGGCCCGCCATTCGAACTCGACGCGCTCGGTGGCGTATTGCTGCACGGCTTTGAACTCCAGCCGGCGGCCGCCGGGCTTCTGGACCATGTCTCCGGTCTGCCTGAGCCTCACACCCCGGGGCTCGCGGGCTTCGCCCAGGAGCGCCCGGTCGAGATGACGGGCAATGGCAGGAGGCAGGGATCGGTCGCTCACCTCGTCAGTTTCCAGCCTCCTGGGCGCGGATAGAGTGGCCGCCGATGAAGTGGAAGCCGGGCAAGCGCAGCGGCGACATCGAGGATCGCCGCGGCCAGGGGGGAGGGCTCGGCGCCGGCGGCGGCATGCCGATCCCGATGGGGCGGGTCGGCGGCGGTGGAATCGTGACGCTTATCGTCGTCGCGGTCGTCTACTTCCTCTTCATCGCCGGCGGCGGGGGTGGGGGCTTCAACGTCCCCGACCCGACCAGCTCCTTCCCCCAGGTGCCGCAGAGCGGCACGGGGAACGACTCGGTGCCGGGGAGCCCGGACGAGGAGAAGGAGGTGCAGTTCGTCGACTTCGTCCAGCACGACGCGCAGGACTTCTGGACCCAGCAGTTCAAGATGGCCGGCAGGCCGTATCAGCGGGCGACGGTGGTGCTCTTCCGCAACCAGGTCCAGTCCGGCTGCGGTCTGGCCAGCTCGGCGACCGGTCCGTTCTACTGCCCGCTCGACCAGAAGGTCTACCTCGACCTCGGGTTCTTCAACGAGCTCAACCAGCGCTTCAAGGCCCCCGGCGACTTCGCCCAGGCCTACGTGATCGCCCACGAGCTCGGGCATCACGTCCAGGAGGAGCTGGGCATCGAGCAGAAGGTTCGTCAGGAGAGCCAGGCGAACCCGGACGACGCAAACGAGCTGTCGGTTCGCCTCGAGCTGCAGGCCGACTGCCTCGCCGGGGTCTGGGCGCGCTCGACCTACGACCGCGGCATCCTCGAGAACGGCGACCTCCAGGAGGGCCTCACCGCGGCGGCGGCGGTCGGCGACGACCGCATCCAGCAGCAGACGCAGGGCAGGATCGACCCGGAGTCGTTCACCCACGGCACCTCGGAACAGCGCGACCACTGGCTCCAGACCGGCTTCGACTCGGGCAAGCTCGAGGCCTGCGACACGTTCTCGGGCGACGTCTAGCGGTGCGCCTCTAGCGCCGCTTCTTCTTCGACTTCTTGCACTTCTTCTTCGCGGCACTCGCCGTCGAACGCTTCTTCTTCTTCTTCGACTTCTTGCACTTCTTCTTCGTGGTGACGGTCGGCGCCGGCTGCGTTGGCGCCGCCGGAGGCGCCGGCTGGGCCGGGCACTGGATCGGCCAGCTCAGCGGGTCGCGCAGGTCCGGACGGGGGATGTTGTTCTCCGCCATCCATTCCGAGAACGCGCCGGGCCGCGAGGTCATCACGCCGTCGGCGCCCGAGTTGTAGAAGCGCTGATAGGCCGCCGGGGTCTCGTCCTGGTCGCCGTTGGTCCAGATGTGCACGGCGTAGCCGAGGCAGTGGGCCTGCTTGGTGCTGAGCAGGAACTCCGGAACCTGGATCCCCAGCTGATCGGGCGGCACCTGGAACGCGGCGACGTCCGGATCCGGGATCGTCCCGGCGAGTGCGAAATTCGTCGTATCGTCGACGCCGGGCGCCAGGGCGACGTAGGGCGGGCCGTCCATCCGATGGAACTCGTCGATCAGCTCGTCGCTGAAGGAGACGACGATGAGGTCGTCGCGGCTCGCGTACTTGTCTTCGTTGAGCAGCGCCGCGAGCTTGTCGGCGACCGGCATCGATGCGTCCGGATCGTCGCAGTAGCGATTCGGCGGGTTTCCCGTGCATCCCGATCCGGTGTTGGTGTCGTTGTTCAGCGTCTTGATCATCTTGATCTCGATGTTGATCGGGATGTCCGGGAAGGCGTTGAGCACCTGCCTCAGCGTCGGGATCTCGAAGTCGGTGGCGCTGTAGCCCTGCGGCGGCGGCTGATCGCCCGTGCGGATGCCGCGGTACGGGTACTCGGAGTCCGACAGGGAGTAGTCGTGCGAGTAGCTGCCGGGCCGGAACCAGTAGCCGGCGTCCAGCGCCTGCAGCTGACCCACCGTCAGGTCGTTGACCTCCGTCTGCGGCCGGTGCTGTTCGGTGCTCGAGTCCGGGCCGGGACAGAGGGCGTGGGTGCAGGCGATTCGGCTCCAGGTGTCGTCGTGGATCACCATCAGCTGGCCGTCCTTGCTCAGGTTGACGTCGAGCTCGAGCGAATCGGCGCCGCGGTCCTGGATCGCGGACTTGAGCGCGAACATCGTGTTGGAGGGGGCCTCGTCCTCACCGCCCTGGTGGGCCATCACCAGGAAGCGGTCCTTGAGCCACGGGTTCGGATTCGGATAGACGGCGCCGGCGGAGGGCGCCAAGACGAGTGCCGTCAGCAGAGCGATCCCCGCGATCACGCCGGCTGCGCCACACGTCCTGCGTCGTCTCATCGTCGCTCCCTTCTTCCCTCTCCCGGCCCCTTCGCCGGTCGGCCGCGCGGGAGACTACAGGGGCGGCTCGGGGTGATTCCGGATTGGGCCGGGGAAGGGCAGTTGGGATACTTGGTCAGGACATGCAGTGTCCGTCCTGTGGGAATGAGAATCGTGATGGTGCGCGGTTCTGCGACTCCTGCGGAACCGAGTTGGTCGAGCGAGCCCCGGCTGAGGTCCCCCCGGCCGAGTCCCTTCCAGCGAACGTTCCGACCGAGATCGCGGGCCGCTACAGGGTGCGCCGTTTCCTCGGCCAGGGGGGCCGAAAGCGGGTCTACCTCTCGACGGACACGAC
>DASTAI010000173.1:0-8780 GCA_035712865.1 Solirubrobacterales bacterium | reverse complement strand
GGCTCGGTGATGGAGAGAACCTCTTCGGCGAGCGCTCGATAGGCGCGAGCCCCCGTCGACTTCGGGTCGTGCTCGGAAACCGGGATGCCGTAGCTCGGGGCCTCGGCGACCCGGACGCTGCGGGGAACCACGGTCTCGAAGACACGGGCCGGCAGGTGCTCGCGGAGCTCCCGCTCCACGTCCTTGGCCAGGCGCGTGCGGTCATCGTGCATCGTGATCAGGACCCCGGCGATCTCGAGGCCGGGATTGAGCTCGCGGCGAACCAGCTGCAGCGTCTCCAGGAACTGCACGAGCCCCTCGAGCGCCAGGTACTCGGCCTGGACCGGCACGATCACCCGATCGGCGGCCCCCAGGGCGTTGATGGCCACGGGCCCCAATGAGGGCGGGCAGTCGAGCAGCGTCTGCGCGAAGCGCTCACGGACGGGCCCGAGGCCGTCGCGAAGCCTGGTCTCGTAGCCGCCCGAGCGCGGCAGCTCGACGGCCGCCCCGGCGAGATCGACGTGCGCCGGGACTATCCACAGGTTGTCCGGCCCCGCGGGCCGGGCGGCCTCCGCGACGGAGACCTCTCCGCTGAGGCAGTCGTACGACGAGGGCGTCGAGTTCTTCGGCAGCCCGAGTGCAACCGTCGCGTTGCACTGCGCGTCGAGGTCGACGATCAGCGTCTGCTGCCCGTCGGCCGCGACGGAGGCGCCCATGTTGACGGCCGTGGTGGTCTTGCCAACGCCACCCTTCTGATTCGCGATCGCGTAGACGGTGCCCATCGGTTCGTTCGGTTCAGTTCCGTTCGGATCCGAACGGCCGCTTCGCCGCCATTCCGGGGCGCCGTGGCAGCCCGTTCGGAGTCGGCCCATTCTTGCGGAGGAGGTGGATGTGTCGGTCGCGGCTCGACGGATAAGGCTGCACGGTGCGGATCTCGAGCGCCTCCATGGCGGTGCGATCCGCGCCTCGGCGGGCCTCGGCCTCCTCCTCGGCGGAGCTCGCGCCCTTCCAGGCGACGAGCACTCCCCCCTCGCGAAGGAGCGGCGAGGCGAGCTCGGCGAGTGTCGCCAGCGACCCCACCGCTCTCGCCGTGACCGCGTCGTAGGCCTCGAGCCCGTCGCCCGCGGCCCAGTCCTCCGAGCGCTCGCAGACCACGTGGGCGTTGTCGATGCCGATTCGCGCAATGGCCTCGGTGAGGAAGGCGCATTTCCGCTTGACCGACTCGATCAGGTCGATGCGGGCGCCCGGCAGCGCGATCGCCAGGGGCAACCCGGGGAGGCCGGCGCCGCTACCCACGTCGGCGATCCGCCCCGCGGAGCGAACGGGTTCGAACTCGAGGCCGCTGAGAGAGTCCGCGATGTGGACCTCTCGTGCGTGCGGGACCGTGGAGGAGGCGATCGGCGCCCGGGGGTCCTCGAGCATCCGGAGCAGCTGATCGAGGAGCGACTCCGCCCCGGCGGGGATCGAGCTCAATCGGCGAGCAGAGGGGCGACGACCACGTAGCGGTTGGGCTCGTCACCCTCGCTGTAGGTCTCGACCTCGGGGCGGTCCCGGAGATATTCGTGGACCACGCGCCGCTCGTTCGAGCCCATCGGGTCCATCTCCACCGCCTGCTTGTGCTGGACGGCGTCCTCCGCGGCCATATCGGCGCGCCGCCGCAGGGACTCGCCCTGGCGCCGCCGGTATCCGGCCGCATCGACGGTGACCCGCTTGCGATCCTGGCGGCCGCGGAACGCAGCCTGGTAGGCGAGCAGCTGAATGGCGTCGATGGTCTGGCCGTGGCGGCCGATCAGCAGGCCGACGTCCTCGCCGTCGACGTCGGCGTGGATCTCCTCGTCGCCCTCCTCGACGGAGACGGACGCCTCGAGGTCGAGCTCCTCGACGATGCGCTCGAGCAGCGCCTGCACGCGCTCGACGGGCTCGTCGGGAAGCACGCCCGCCTGCTGGGACTCGAGCTCTCCTTCAGCCACGCGCGCAGTCTAAGACGCATCGCGCCCGTGGGCGCGCCGCCGCGGCCAGGCGCTAGCGGCGCCGCTTCCGTTTACGCGGAGGCGGTGGCGGAGCCTTCGTGGACCTGACCTCCTCGGGCGTGGGAACCGCCGGCAGCGGCCAGACGAAGTGGATCACCGTCTGCTGCCCGATCTGCCAGAGGCCCGAGGCGATGAAGTAGACCGCGATCCCGGCAGGGGCGTTCGGGATCAGGAAGACCGTGACCAGGGAGAAGATCCCGGCGAAGAGGTAGCGCTGGCTGGCCCCGCCGGTGGTCTGGGGCGATGGGGTGAAGAGGATCAGGGCGAAGGTACCCGCGACGGCGAGCACGATGAGGGCGATCGCCTCGGCGCCGGTGGGGTGCTCGGCGAGGTGCTTGATGAAGAGCCAACCCGGGTCTCCGGAGTCCACGACCTCGTCCTTGAACATGCTGCTTCGCAGCAGCTGGTAGAGCGCGATGAAGACGGGGAACTGGAAGACCAGCGGCAGGCAGGCCGAGAGCGGGTTAACCCCGTGCTCCTGGAAGAGCGCCATCTGCTCGCGCTGCATCCGCTGGCGATCGTCCTTGTACTTCTCCTGGAGCTCCTTGATGTGCGGCTGCAGGGCCTGCATCTCCCGCATCCCGTGCATCGAGCGCAGGGTGAACGGCAGCACCACCAGACGCGAGAGCCAGGTGATGATGATGATCCCGAGACCCCAGGAGAGGCCGACGTCGTCGTGGAGCCAGGTGATGACCGAGTTGAAGAGGTTCTCGAGCGGGCTGAGGATGTTCGCGTCGAGGAACAGGCTGGCGAGGCTGTGGGGATCGAGGGACATGGCCGCGGTGGAGTTCTACGTCAGATGAGGGCTGCTGGATCCGTGCGAGTGTTCGTGCCCACCTCGCTTCGAGCATGTCGGGGCGTGGCGGAAGAGGCGGCGGTCGGAGATCTCGTCGAAGCCGCCGGGGGTGAAGGGGTTGCAGCGCAGCAGTCGCCAGGCGGCGAGGATCAGGCCACGGATGGGGCCGAGCTCCCGGATCGCCTGGATCGCGTAGTCGGAGCAGCTCGGGTAATAGCGGCAGCGGGGCGCCAGGGCCGGCGAGATCCAGCGCTGGTAGCCGCGGATCGGCGCAATCAGCAGTGCCGTGGCGAACCGTTTCACGACAAACGCTCCTCGCCGGCGGCTGACCGCATCAGCTCCTCGAGCGAGGCCCGGATGCCGTCCTGCCCCTCGCGTTCGAGCAGTTCCTCGGCACCCGGCCGCGCGACGATCACGTAGTCGCGGCCGGGCTGGATCAACTCCGGGAGCTCCCAGAAGGACTCGCGGACGGCCCTTCTCACCTTGTTGCGGGTCACGGCCTTGCCGACCTTGCGCCCGACGGAGAGCCCCAGTCGCGCGCCGTCATCGGACTCGTCCTCCCGGCGGGAGAAGGAGTAGACGACCAGGAAGCGGTTGGCACTCGAATTGCCCTCGCGGTAGACGCGATCGAAGTCGCCGCTCCGCGAGAGACGGCGCCTGCGGGCGTCGGGGCGGCCCTCCGAGGCCAACGTCAGGGGGTGAGGCGCTTGCGGCCCTTTTGACGCCGGCGCCGCAGGATGGCGCGGCCGGAACGGGTCCGGCTGCGGGCCCGGAACCCATGGGTCCTGGCTCGCTTCCGCTTCTTCGGCTGGTAGGTCCGCTTCATCGATAGGCCCGAACGAGAGGGCGAGGGGCACGGCAGTATAGGCCGTGGTCGCGCCGATCTCCCGGCGCCCGGCGGTCCGCGAAGCACGCCTTGCGGTTTTCGCCGCGTTTTGCACGGAGGGGCCCGGGACACCCCTTTCGAGGCTCCGGACCCGAGCCTATGATCGGCCGCTCGCCAGAGATCCCATCACCACGACGAAGGAGGACCAGGTTCAGGGGCAGGCCGGTGACGTCCGTCAGGACCTAGTGGGGCCCTGGCGCGAGATCCAGCGTCAGCTGGCGGCCTCGGTTCCCGAGGACACCTACCGGCTCTGGTTCTCCCCCCTTGCTCCCGTCTCCCAGCGCGGCGCGACCCTCTACGTCACGGGCCCGGAGCGCGTGATCCGCTGGGTCGGCCGGCGCTACCTCGGCCTGCTCCGCTCCGTGGTGGCGAGATCCATCGACGGCATCCGCGAGATCGAGTTCGTCGCCCCGGGTGCCGCGACCGCGGACCGCGGAGCCCAGCACGAGGCGGCCTCGCGCGTCGCCCTCAATCCCGACTACACCTTCGACCGCTTCGTGATCGGGCCGGGCAACCAACTCGCCCACGCCGCGGCCCTGGCGGTGGCCGAGGCTCCGGGCGAGGCCTACAACCCTCTCTTCCTCCACGGTCCTCCCGGCCTCGGCAAGACCCATCTCCTCGGCTCCGTCGCCAACTACCTGCACCGCCACAGCCCGCAGCTGACCGTCCACTACACGACGGCCGAGTCATTCACCAACGAGTTCGTCTCCTCACTCAACGGCTCCGCCATCGACGCCTTCAAGGAGCGCTACCGAGGAGCCGACGTCCTGCTGATCGATGACGTCCAGTTCCTCCAGGGCAAGGCCCGGACGGCCGACGAGTTCTTCCACACCTTCAACGCCCTGTATGAGGGAGGAGCCCAGCTGGTCCTCACCGCCGACCGGGTGCCGGCCGAGCTCAGGGACCTCGCCGACAGGCTCCGTGACCGCTTCGAGTGGGGCCTCACCGTCCCTCTCGAAGCGCCGGATCTCACCACCCGCCTCGTCTTCCTCGGCAACCTCGCCAGGGAGCAGGCCGAGCAGCTTCCCCCTGACGCTCTGCGGGCCCTGGCCGCGAAGACGTCGCCCAACCTGCGCGTCCTCAAGGGGGCCCTGACGCGCGTGGTGGCGATCTCCTCGCTCACCTCCTCCGCCGTGACCACGGCCTCGGTCGAGAACGCGCTCCCCGCCCAGACGATCGCCGAGCCCGCACCCACTCGGCTACAGGCTCGGCAGGTCCAGGAGGCCGTGACAGCCCGGCTCGGGCTCACCGTCGACGATCTCCTCTCCCCCAGCCGGACCGCCCCGGTCGCCCGGGCTCGCCAGCTTGCCATGTACCTGACCCGCCAGCTCACCGATCTCTCCCTGCCGGCGATCGCCGAGGCCTTCAACCGCCGAGATCACACCACGGTGCTGCACGCGATCCGACGGGTCGAGCGCTCCGCGCTCGAGGACGCCAGCGTCTCCCGCAGCATCGAAGAGCTCACCTCAGAGCTGCACCGCGTCGGTTCGGACCCGGGCGATTCGGGGCCTGACTGATCGTGACCGAACCGACTGTAAGAATCGAAGAGGAGGCTGTCCACATATCCACGCCATCCACAACCCTTACTACTCCTAAGAACGATCAACGACCGACGATGAAGATCACAACCACAAGGCAATCGCTCCTCGACTCCCTGCTCGTCGTCTCACGGGCGGTTTCGGCACGCGCGGCACTCCAGGCTCTCTCCGGCATCCTGATCAGCACCGACGGTGAGCCCCGGCTGCGCGCCACGGATATGGAGCTCGGCCTGGAGGTCGGGCTCGAGGGCGAGGTCGAGGGCGGCGGCTCGGTGGTCCTGCCCGGTCGACTGCTGGTCGAGGTGGTTCGCTCCCTCCCGGAGGGCCCGGTGACCCTGGCGGTGCGCGAGGCAGAGCGGGACGTCGAGCTCAGCGCCGGCTCCTCCCGCTTCCACCTCCGCACCCTGCCCGCCGACGACTTCCCCCGCTTCCCGGACGCCGAGGGCGAGCCCGCCGAGCTGCCCGCCGCGCCGCTTCGCGACACCATCAACCGGGTTGCCCGAGCGGCGTCGCGTGATGAGGCGCGGCCCGTCCTGACCGGCGTGCTGGTGACGGTGGAGGGCGACGAGATGACGATGGTCGCCACCGACTCCTATCGCCTCGCCGTGAAGACGACGAAGCTCGACGCCGCGGTCGGGGAGCGCCTGGAGGCCAACGTCCCGGCGCGCGCGCTCCGCGAGCTCGCGCGGCTGATCGAGGCCGGCGGAGAGGATTCTCTGCGGGTCTGGCTGACGCGCAACCAGGCGATCTTCAAGGTCGGCGAGACGTCCCTCAGCTCCCGGCTGATCGACGGCCAGTTCCCCAACCACCGCCAGCTTCTCCCCGAGTCCTACGAGCACGAGGTGAAGCTGCCGCGCTCGGAGTTCCTCGAGGTGACGCGGCGGGTGTCGCAGCTCGCGCAACGGAACGCGGCGCTTCGGCTCTCCTTCTCGGACGGCGAGCTGGTGGTCTCGGCCGAGACGCCGGACCTCGGCGACGCGCGTGAGGCGCTGCCCGCTCCGTATTCCGGGGAGCTCCTCGAGATCGGCTTCAACCCCGAGTTCGTCAGGGACGGGCTCGAGTCGATCGACTCCGACGAGGTCCTGCTGAAGCTGATCTCCCCGCTGCGGCCCGGGCTGCTCGAGCCCTCGGAGGCGAGCGACTTCAGCTACCTGGTGATGCCGATTCGCCTCAACGTGTAGGACGGAATTTGGTGGTCGGCGCAGTCGAGTGCCGCGGTTTCCGGAATCTCACCGACGGCCAGACGCGGCTCTCGGAGGGCGTGATCGTGGTCTGCGGCCCCAACGGAGCCGGCAAGACGAACCTGCTGGAGGCGGTGTACTTCGGCCTTACTGGTCGGTCGTTCCGAGCGGGGAACGACCGAGACATGATCCGCTTCGAAGAGCAGGGCGCGCGTGTGGAGCTCGAGCTGGCGCCGGACGGCGCCAACCTGTTGGCCGCGATCGACCGCTCGGGGGAGCGCCGTCACCTGCTGGCGGGGAGGACGCTGGCCGGGTCGCCGGGCGAGCGGCCGCTGGTGAGTGTCTTCCACCCCGACCGTCTACAGCTGGTCAAGGGGTCGCCGGCCCACCGTCGTGCCCACCTCGATCGTCTCTGCGGCGCGGTCTGGCCGGCGCGGGCGGACCTGCGCAATCGCTTCGGACGCACGCTCGCGCAGCGGAATGCGCTCGTCCAGCGCATCCGCGCCGGCCTGGGCGCCGCCGACTCGCTGCCGTCGTGGGACGAGCGCCTGGCGGCCGAGGCCGCGCCCCTGATGGAGGCCCGCGCCGAAGCCGTCGCTGCCCTGGCGGCGCCCCTGACGAGAATCGCCACCCAGCTGGGCCTCCCCGATGCCGAGATCTCCTACCGCCCCCGCGCCGAGGGGGGCCTCGAGGAGCTCGCCGCCGAGCTCGCCCACCGCCGGGCGAAAGACCTGGGCCGGGCCTACACCTCCTACGGCCCCCAGCTCGACGAGGTGGAGCTGCGTCTCGCCGAGAGGCCCCTGCGACGTTTCGGCTCTCAGGGTCAGCAGCGTCTCGCGCTGCTCGCTCTGCTCTTCGCGGAGCGGGCGGTCCTGATCGATTCCGGCAGAGCGGCCCCGTTGATGCTCCTCGACGACGTGATGAGCGAGCTCGATCCGTCCCATCGGGAGCTCCTCGTCTCCCTCCTGGGCTCGGAGGGCCAGGCCGTGCTCACCGCGACCGAGGCGGCCCACGTGCCGAGTCGGGAGGCGTCGTTCATCGAGGTCGCCGGCGGCGTCGTGACCGCCGCCCCGGCGCTGAGGGCGGCTTGATGCGCCGCCGCGCTCCCCGGCCGATCTCGGCAGCCATCGGCGAGGCGCTCGAGAATGCCGAGCCCGCCACGCTGCTGGCGGCCGTGCAGAGAGCCTGGCCCGCTGCCGTGGGGGAGGCCATCGCCCGCGAGGCGACGCCGGTGGCCGAGCGTTCGGGAGTGGTCACGGTCGCCTGTTCCTCCTCCGCCTGGGCCCAGGAACTGGATCTCCTCGGGCAGCGGATGGTCGCCAAGATCGCCCCTGAGCTGCCGGATCCGAGCGCTCTCCAGGGCCTTCGCTTTATCACTTCCGACGATCCGCTTTAATCTTTACTCTCATACGTCATTTGCAGGGCTTTTGTGAGCCTTCCCCGCAATTTCCGGCGCTCTCGGCTGGTAGACTTATGTGTACCTGAGTGAGGCCGCGACCCTCTGTCCCGCAAGGACTTTCCGAGCCGGGTCACGAAGGTCGTTAGGCGTCCTGTGATTGGACTGAAAGGAAGCTGAGTGGCTGCCAAGGGCACCGCGAAGAAAAACGCAAAGAGCAAGGGCTCGTCGTACAGCGCCAAGGACATCACCGTCCTCGAGGGCCTCGAGGCCGTTCGCAAGCGGCCGGGGATGTACATCGGCTCGACCGGCCCCCGCGGCCTGCACCACCTCGTCTACGAAGTGGTCGACAACTCCGTGGACGAGGCCATCGCCGGCCAGGCCAACCGCGTCACCGTGACGCTCCATCCCGACAACAGCTGCACCGTCGTCGACGACGGTCGCGGCATCCCCGTCGAGCGTCACCCCAAGCTTCGGAAGCCCGCGGCCGAGGTCGTCCTCACGACCCTGCACGCCGGCGGCAAGTTCGGCGACGGCGGCGGCTACAAGGTCTCGGGCGGGCTGCACGGCGTCGGCGTCTCGGTCGTGAATGCGCTCTCCGAGCGCCTCGACCTGGAGATCTGGCGCGACGGCGCGGTCTGGACGCAGCGCTACGAGCGCGGCAAGCCCCTCGCCAAGTTCAAGAAGGGACGCGCCGTCAAGACCACCGGCACGACGATCACCTTCCTGCCGGACATGGAGATCTTCGGCGACGAGATCGAGTTCGACTTCGACACGCTGGCCGAGCGCCTCCGCGAGACCGCCTTCCTGACGCGCGGCCTCAAGGTCGAGCTGGTCGACGAGCGCGGCGCCGGCCGCAAGGTCGAGTTCCTCTACAAGGGCGGCATCGCCGACTTCGTCAAGCATCTGAACGAGTCCAAGGACCCGCTCCACCGCAAGATCATCTACCTGGAGGGGGAGACCGACGAGGGCCA
>DASTAI010000172.1:0-18453 GCA_035712865.1 Solirubrobacterales bacterium | reverse complement strand
CCCCGAGCGCCAGCATCCGCAACGTTGGCCCTCTGAGCGTCGCGACCGAGCCGGTCACATCCCCCGACTCTCTGCCGGCCTACGTGCAGTACGCCCGGCCCTACGAGGGGGTCAACGAGACCGTCGCCCGCCTCTGGCTCTTCCTCGCCGCCGGGGTGATCGGCGGGACACTGCTTGCCCTCCTCGCCGGGCTCGCCGTGGCAGACCGGGCGATGCGCCCGATCAAGGCCCTCACCGCGCTCGCCCGCCAGATCACCAGCACGCGCGACCCCTCCAGGCGCATCCCGACGCCTTCAACCGACGACGAGGTCGGCGAGCTGGCCCGGACGATGGACGGGATGCTCCAGGCCCTTGACGAGGCCCGCTCCGAGCGCAAGCAGGCACTCGATCGCCAGCGGGAGTTCGTCGCGGACGCCTCCCACGAGCTGAGGACGCCGCTGACCAGCATCCAGGCCAACCTCGAGCTGCTGCAGGTCGAGGGCGCGGGCTCCGCGGACGACAGGCACGCCGTCGACTCCGCCCTCTCCTCCACCAAGCGGATGTCGGGCCTGGTCTCCGACCTCCTCCTGCTCGCCCGGGCCGACGCCGGCAGGCAGGTCGCACGCACCGAGACCGACCTCGCGACGATCGCGGCGGAGGCTCTCGAGGAGGTCGAGCACCTCGCCGGGGAGCGCCGGATGGAGAGCGACCTGGAGGGCCCGCTGCCGCTGCTGGGCAATCCGGACGAGCTGCACCGCATGATCCGGAACCTGCTGGAGAACGCCGTGCGCCATACCCCGGAGAAGACGACCGTGGAGCTCACGGGCCGCCGGGACGGCGACCAAGCCCTGCTCGAGGTGCTCGACGACGGCCCTGGGATCCCGAACGGCATCGAGGAGCAGGTCTTCGACCGCTTTGTCCGCGGCGAGGGACCATCCGACACCGTCAGCGGCGGCGGGACCGGGCTCGGGCTCGCGATCGTCCGGGCCGTCGCTCAGTCGCATGGCGGATCCGTAACCGCCGGCAAGAGCACCTACGGCGGCGCCCGTTTCTCGGTCCGGTTGCCGCTCGAGCACACCGCGGAAACGGCTGCGGAAGAGCGGCCGGCAGAGCGCTCGGACGAGCCTCAAACGCTTTAGCAAACGTTCAAGGAGGGTTCCTAGATTCCGCCTTGGACGAGACACCTCGTCGGTGGTGCGAAACCCCACACACCCCGGCGAGACCCGCTTAGGCCAACGTCACGTCGGACTAAGCGTCGCCCCCGGTGGTCGCCCCTCCCTCGACCACCGGGGGCTTTTCTTTGCCATCGTGGCCGCCCTGTGAGTGAAATCAAGGTCATCACCCTCACCGACGGAGGGCAGAAGGCGGAGGACATCGCGCAGCGTCTGGCGGACTTCCTCCGCCCGGCGAGGTCGCGCCTCGAGCTGGCGCTCTACGACGTCCGCCTCCCCGACCCGATCGGCTCGATCGTCGGGGATCGCCTGCGGGAGGCCGAGGCGCATGGTGTCTCCGTGAGGCTCCTCTACAACGTCGACACGGCGAGGCCCTCCGAGCTCCATCCGCCTCCCCGCACCCGTCCCGAGATCCTCGCCGAGCTTCCGATCGACGCCCGCCCCGTGCCGGGCGTCCCGGACCTGATGCACCACAAGTACGCGGTGTGCGACGGCGAGGCCGTCTGGACCGGCTCGACGAACTGGACGGTCGACTCCTGGACCCGCCAGGAAAACGTGATCGCGATCGTTTCGGACCGGCGAATCGCGTCGGCCTTCCACCGTAACTTCGAGGAGCTCTGGTCGAACCAGGACGTCGCCAGAAGCGGGCACGTGGACCCCGAGCCCGTCGACGTCGGCGGAACCGAGGTCACCCCCTGGTTCACGCCGGGACACGGCGAGCAGCTCTCACAGCGGATCGCGAACGCGATCGGAGCATCGCGCCGCCGGGTCCGGATCGCCTCTCCCGTGATCACCTCCGGCCCGATCCTCGGCACGCTTGCCGAGCTCGCGGACAAGGGCGGGCGCGACATCGCCGGTGTCGTCGACGGTCCACAGACGGAGACGGTCTTTCATCAATGGCGCGAGAACGGCCACACGGCCTGGAAGATTCCGCTGCTCACGGCGATCCTCTCCAAGCTTCCGTTCTCGGCCAAGCCCTCGACTCCATGGACACCCGAGCTCGCCGTTCACGACTTCATGCACGCCAAGGTCACGGTCGCGGATGACGTCATCTTCCTCGGCTCCTTCAACCTCTCGCGCTCCGGCGAGCAGAACGCGGAGTCCGTCCTCGAGATCCACAGCCCCTCGCTGGCCGAGCGGCTCGCCGCGTTCGTCGACGAGGTGCGCGGCCGCTACCCCGCCGCGCAGACTCCGAGCCACAGCCGCGACATGACGTCCTCGACCCCGTCGGCGAGCTCCGCCTGAGAGAGGTCCTCCTCGGTCAACATGTCCTCCGCCAGAGGGCGTGAGCTGATCCACTCCATCAACCCAGACCAGAAGCCGGAGCCCTCGAGGATCACCGGGTGGTCGACCGCCTTGCCCGTCTGGATCAGTGTCAGCGCCTCGAAGAGCTCGTCGAGGGTGCCGAAGCCACCGGGGAAGACGACGAAGGCCTCCGAGTAGCGGACGAACATCAGCTTGCGGACGAAGAAGTAGTGGAACTCGATATGGAGGTCGACGTACCGGTTGCCGGCCTGCTCGTGGGGAAGCTCGATGTTGAGGCCCACGGAGAGCGCATCCGCCTCCTGGGCACCCCGGTTGGCGGCCTCCATCACCCCCGGCCCCCCGCCGGTGATCACGGCGAAGCCGGCCTCACCGATGGCGCGTCCCACATCGCGGGCCCGTCGGTACTCGGCGGAATCCGCCTGAATCCTCGCCGAGCCGAAGATGCAGATCGCGGGGCCGATCTCGCCCAGTTCGTTGAACCCGAGGACCAGCTCGCGCTCGATGCGCTGCAGGCGCTCCTCCTCCGAGCGCTCCGAGAGGACGCTCGGGCTGTCGGCGTAGATGATCTCCTCGTCCGCCGTGGCCGGCGGGCGGCGCGCCGGCTCCGCCATCTAGACCTCGACGACTACCGGCAACACCAGCGGCCGACGGCGGAGCCTGTCGTAGACGAACTCCGCGATGTCGTCGTGCAGGTCCTGCTGGAGGAGGGAGATCTCCGTGACCTCCTCCTCGGCCGCTTCCATCAGCGTCTCCCGCACGACATTCCGCAACTCGTCGCGGAGCCCGTCCGCCTCTTCGGCGAACGGCACGCCGCGGAAGATCACCTCGGGGTCCGCCACCTGAGAGCCGTCGTCTGAGGAAATCGTGGCCACGACGATGAAGACGCCGTCGTCGGAGAGCTTGCGCCGGTCGCGTAGGGCGAACTCATCCGGCTCGCCGACCGACACGCCGTCGACGAAGATCATGCTCGCGTGGACATCCTCGCCGAAGCGGGCACCGGACTCGTCGATCTCGAGCGCAAGCCCGTTGCGGCCGTTGAAGATCCGATCGGGGTCGATGCCGACGGACTCCGCCAGGTCGGCGTGCAGGCGCAACCGCTTATGATCGCCGTGGAACGGGAACACGTTCTGGGGCTTGGTCAGGTTGAGCATCAGCTTGAGCTCCTCCTGCCAGCCATGACCCGAGGCGTGGATCGGCGCGTCGGCGGCCGTCACCACCTGGGCTCCGATCTGGAAGATCCGGTCGATCGTCTCGTTCACGGAGTGCTCGTTGCCCGGGATCGGCGTGGCCGAGAAGATCACCGTGTCGCCGGAGTGAAGCTCGACATCGGGATGGTCTCGATGGGCCATCCGGCGGAGAGCCGAGAGTGGCTCGCCCTGGCTCCCGGTGGAGATGACGACGACCTTCTCGTCCGGGAAGTCCTGGACCTCCTTCGGTGAGATGAAGAGGCCGTCCGGCGCCCAGGCCATGCCGAGGTTGGAGGCGATGTTGAAGTTCTTTCGCATCGAACGCCCGACGAGCGCGACGCGGCGGTCCAGGCGGGCCGCCGCGTCGATGGCCTGCTGGACGCGGTGGATGTTCGACGCGAAGCAGGTGACGATGATCCGCCCGGGACAGCGCGAGAAGACCTCCAGCAGCGCCGGCCCGACGCTGGACTCCGACGGCGCGACACCCGGGCGGTCCGCGTTGGTCGAATCGCCGCAGAGGCACAGCAGGCCCTCCCGACCGAGCTCGGCGAGCCGTGAGACGTCGGCCGGAATCCCGTCCACCGGCGTCTGGTCGAACTTGTAGTCGCCGGTGACGAGCACCGTGCCGATGTCGTTGCTCAGCGCGACGGCGCGCGCGTCGGGGATCGAGTGCGCCATGTGAATCAGCTCGATGTCGAACGGCCCGGCCTCGATCCGCTCGCCCGCCGGGAGCTCCTGGAGCGGGACGTCGCGAAGCCTGTGCTCGTCCAGCTTCGAGCGGACCATGCCGATCGTCAGCAGACCGCCGTAGATCACGGGCGGCACACCGATCTCGCGGAGGATGTAGGGCAGTGCGCCGACGTGGTCCTCGTGGCCGTGGGTGAGCACGATCGCCTCGATGTCGTCGGCGCGGTCGCGGAGGCTGGAGAAGTCCGGCAGGACGAGGTCGATGCCGAGCATGTCGGCCGTCGGGAACATCAGCCCCGTGTCTACGACCACGATCCGGCCGTCGGACTCGACCGCGGTCATGTTCTTGCCTATCTCCCCGAGGCCGCCCAACGGGAGGATCCGAACGCCGGCGCTGGACAAACCTACGCGGCGCTCCCGGTGAGGAGGCCCTGCGCCTCGAGCACCTGCCTGATCTGCACGCGCTCCTCCTCATTCGCCTCGACGATCGGCAGCCGGGACCGGCCGGAGCAGATCCCGAGCAGCTCCACGGCGGCCTTGACCGGGATCGGGTTCACGTGCGAGACCATCTCGTAGACCGGCCGGATCCTCGCGTCGATCTCGCGGGCGCGATCGAGGTCACCAGCCTGGACGGCGTCGTAGATCTCGCGCATCTCCGCGCCGACCAGATGCGAGGCGACCAACACGCCGCCGGGCTCTCCCATCTCCAATGTGGCCAGGAAGGTTCCGTCATTTCCGGCCAGGACGCGCAGGCCGGCGATCGGCTGGAGCTCATCGTCGTTCGCCTGCTTGACCGCGACGACGTTCTCGATCTCGGCCAGTTCGGCGAGCTCGTCGGGCGAGAGGTTCACCACCACCCGGGACGGGATGTTGTAGAGCACGACCGGAATGCCGGCCGCCCTCGCAACCGCCTCGTAGTGGGCCCTGATCCCGCGGAAGTTCGGCTTGTTGTAGTACGGGGTGACGGCAAGCACGGCATCCGCCCCCGCGTCCGCCGCCGCGGCGGAGAGCCGCTCCGAATGCCGCGTGTCGTTCGAGCCGGTGCCGCAGATGACGAGCACCTCGGGGCCCACCTCGTCGCGAACGGCGCGGAGCAGCCCGAGCTTCTCCTCGTCGTCGGTGGTCGGCGATTCACCGGTGGTGCCGGAGAGCACCAGACCGTGGGAGCCGTGCTCGACCAGGTGGCGCGCGAGCTTGCGGGCCGCGGCCTCGTCCACCGAGCGGTCCTCGGTGAACGGCGTCACCATCGCGGTGATTACGCCTCCGATCTCCGCCATCGTCTGAGACTACCGCTCAGAGCAGATTCTCCAGGCCCACCACGAAGCGCTCGGGGAGGTCGGGGACCTTCCTCACCGCCAGCAGCACTCCCGGCATGAAGCTGCCGCGGTCGGTGGAGTCGTGTCGGAGCGACAGCGTCTGGCCCTGGCCGCCGAACACGACCTCCTGATGTGCGACCAGCCCGGGCAACCGCACGGAGTGGATCGGCTCGTGGACATTGCCGCCGGCCTCGGCGATCAGCCGGGCGGTGCGCTTGGCTGTGCCCGAGGGCGCGTCCTTCTTCTGGTCGTGATGGAGCTCGATGATCTCCACCTCGGGCATGTGCGGGGCGATCAGCTTCGCGGCCTCCATCATCAGCACCGCCCCGATCGCGAAGTTGGGTGCGACGAAGCAGTTGGCGCCGCCGCTCGCTCCATCGACCCGGCGGCGAAGGTCGTCGAGGTCGAATCCGGTGCTCCCCACCACGGCGTGCACCCCGCCCTCGATCGCCTCGATCACGTTCTCGGGCGCCGCATCCGGCGTCGTGAAATCGACCATCACGTCGGCGTCGGCGAGAAACTCGCTCACTGAGGTGTCCAGCGAGGGGTCCGCCCGGCCGACGAGCTCGAGGTCGCCCGCATCCTCGACCGCGTTGGAGGTGGTCTCCCCCATCCGCCCCGCGGCGCCGGAGACGATGACTCTGATCGGGTCGGCCATGGGGCGATCCTACGTCTGGATCGCCTCGAACCAGCGCCCGAGCGCCTGGATCAGAAGGTGGGTTTCCGTCACCCCGATCACGGCGGAGCCGCCCGTGAACATGCCCTTCTGCTGGGAGGCGATGCAGAGCCCACGCAGTTGCTCGCCCGCCTGCGCCTCCAGCTGCTCCCGGTATTTGGGGTCGAGGTCGGCCACGCCGACGCTCTACGCAGCGGCGAGCGCTTCGTTGACCGGCGCCAGGGCGGAGCGGAATCGCTCCTCGTTCGGCGCGATCGCCGCCGCCGACAGGGCCGCGGGGTCGTAGAGATCGCGGGCCAGCTCGGCGACCTCGTCGCCGGTGACCGCGTCGATCTTCTCGATCAGCTCGTCGAGCGTCAGCAGCGGCATGTCGAAGAGGAGGGCCTTGCCAATTCGGCCCATGCGCGCCGCGGTTGACTCCGAGGAGAGCACCATCCGGCCCTTGACGTGCTCCTTGGCCCGATCGAGCTCCTCGTTGGTGATCCCGTCTGTGTGGATCGAGGCGAGCTCGCGCCCGATGATCCCGCACGCCTCCTCGACGTTGTCCTCTCGTGTCCCCACGTAGAGCCCGATCAGCCCGCTGTCCACGTACTGCTGCGTGTAGGAGCCGACCGCATACGCCAGACCGCGCTTCTCCCGGATCTCACGAAAGAGCCTGGAGGAGGTCGATCCGCCGAAGACCGCATCGAGGATGGTGAGCGCGTAGCGCCGCTCATCGGAGCGGTCGATGCCGGGGGCGCCGAAGGCGATGTGGAACTGCTCGGTGTCCTTCTGCTGGAAGGCGACCTGGGATCCGTCCACCTCGGGCGGGTCGAGCGCCCCACCGTCTTCTGAAGCCGGGGGCTCGACATGCCTCTTCGCCAGCTCGACGATCTGCTCGTGATCGAGGTTGCCGGCCGCGGCGACCACGATGTTCCCGCCCGTGTAGCGGGCTCGGTGATAGGCGTCGATTTCGGGTACCGGGATCGAGCTGATCACCTCGGCCTCGCCGAGAACCCGCCTGCCGAGGGGGTGCCCGCCGAACACCGCGCGGTCGAGCACGTCGTGAACCTTGTCCTGCGGCTCGTCCTCGTACATCGCGATCTCCTCGAGCACCACCTCGCGCTCCGAGTCGATGTCCGGATAGGTCGGGCCGAGCAGCATCTCCGCGAGCAGGTCGAACGCCTCCTCGGTATGGGTGTCGAGAAAGCGCGCGTAGAGATTGGTGGACTCCTTCCCGGTTGCGGCGTTGATCGACGCGCCCAGGCCGTCGAAGATCTCTGCGATTTCGATCGCCGAGTAGCGCTTCGTCCCCTTGAACAGCAGGTGCTCGAGGAAATGCGAGACGCCGGCCTGAGCCGGCGTCTCATCCCTCGAGCCAGTGCGAACCCAGAGACCGAGCGCGACCGAGCGGACCGAGCTGACCACCTCGGTGACGACCCGGAGGCCCGAGTCGAGCTCTGTTACCCGCGCCGTGTCGGCCATGCGGATCCGGCTCAGCGGCCTCGGCCGCCGTCACGCTCGCGTCGACGGCCACCGCCGTCACGCTCGCGCCTGCGCCCGCCGCCGCCACCGCCGTCTCGGCGACCACCGCGGGGCGGTCCCGGGTCGCCGGTGCCGACGCCCGCCAGCTCCTCGGCCGACTTTCCCTCGACATCGGGGTCAGCGGAGAGCCGCAGGCCGATCCGGCCTCGCTCCTTGTCCACCTCGACCGCGGTGACGTCGATCTCGTCGCCCTGGTTGAGGACGTCCTCGACCGTGCCGACCCGCTCGCCCGGCTTCACGTTGGAGATGTGAAGCAGGCCGTCGGTGCCCTTGGTGAGCTCGACGAAGGCTCCGAAGTTGGTCGTCTTCACGACCTTGCCCTTGAAGCGATCGCCGACCTCGACATCCTTGGTCATCGAGGTGATCCGCTCGGCCAGAGCGTCCACCAGCTCCCCGGTGGGTGCATAGAGCCGGACCGTGCCGTCGTCGTCGACGTCGATCTCGGCCTCGAACTCCTCGGAGAGGCCGCGGATAGTCTCGCCGCCCTTGCCGATCAGGGCACCGATCTTCTCCGGGTCAATCTTGATCGAGGTGATCTTCGGCGCGAACTGTGAGAGCTGCTCGCGCGGATGGTCGATCGACTCGGCCATCTTGCCGAGGATGAACTGGCGGCCCTTGTGGGCCTGATCCAGCGCATCCTTGAGGATCTCCAGGGTCACGCCGGTGATCTTGATGTCCATCTGCAGAGCCGTGATGCCCTCTGCGGTCCCGGCGACCTTGAAGTCCATGTCGCCCAGATGGTCCTCGACTCCGGCGATGTCGGTGAGGACGGTGTAGTCGTCGCCCTCCTTGATCAATCCCATCGCCACTCCGGCGACCGGCGCGGAGACCGGCACACCGGCGGCCTGCAGGGCCATCGAGGACGCGCAGACCGAACCCATCGACGAGGAGCCGTTCGACTCCAGCGTGTCGGAGACGACTCGGATCACGTAGGGGAAATCCTCCTCGCTCGGGATCGTCGCCTCGAGTGCGCGCTCGGCGAGCGCCCCGTGACCGATGTCCCGGCGCTTCGGGCCGCGCATGAAGCCGGCCTCACCCACCGAGAACGGCGGGAAGTTGTAGTGGTGCCAGAACCGCTTGGTCTCCTGGAGGCCGAGGTTGTCGACCTTCATGTCCATGCGGGTGGTCCCGAGCGCCACGCTCGAGAGGATCTGTGTCTCGCCGCGCGTGAACAGCGCCGAGCCGTGTACCCGCGGGGCGATGTCGATCTCGGTCTCGATCGGGCGGATCTCGTCCTGGGCGCGACCGTCTGGGCGCTTCTTGTCGACGGCGATGCGCCTGCGGATGGTGTCCTTCTCCAGCTTGGCGAAGGCGGCCTTCACCTCGGCGAGCCGCTCCCGATCGGGCTGCTCGTCCTCAGTCGGGGGTGCGTACTGCTCGAGCACCTCCTCCTCGACGGCGTCGATCGCGTCCTGGCGCTCCAGCTTTGCCTGGACCTGAGTGGCCTCGTCGAGCTTGGCGCCGTGGGAGCTCTTGATCGACTCGAGGGTCGCCTCATCGACCTGCGGCGGCTCGATCTCGATCTTCTCCTTGCCGGCCTTCTCGCGGAGCTCCTGCATCGTCGCGACGAGCTTCTTGATCTCGCCGTGCGCGATGTCCAGCGCGTCCAGGATCTCGGCCTCGGTGACGCCGTCGGCGCCCGCCTCGACCATCAGGATCGCCTCGTCGGTGCCCGAGACGATCAGGTCCATGTCGAGATCCTCGAGCCGCTCTTCCTCCGGGTTGACGACGAAGTCGCCGTCCAGCTTGCCGATCCGCACGGCGCCGACGTGCTTGGCGACTGGGATATCTGAGACCGCGAGTGCGGCGGAGGCGCCGTTCATCGCGAGGATGTCGTAGGGGTGGACATGGTCCACGGACATGGGCTGGGAGACCAGCTGGGTCTCGCGGTGCCACCCCTTCGGGAAGAGGGGGCGAATGGGACGGTCGATCATGCGCGCAGTCAGGGTGGCCTTCTCACCGGCCCGCGCCTCGCGTCGGAAGAAGGAGCCGGGGATCTTGCCCGCGGCGTAGTGCTTCTCCTCCACGTCGACCGTCAGCGGGAGGAAATCGACATCGCGGTCATTGCCCGCGGTCGCGGTGTTCAACACCATCGTGTCGCCGGATCGGACGACGACGGCTCCGCTCGCCTGTCGGGCGAGCTTTCCGGTCTCGAAGGAGATCTCCTCCCCGCCTACCTCAACCGAGACGCGGGTCACGTCAAACATGCTCATAGGTTGTACTTCCCTTCCGGCCGCCCGGTTGGCGACCGCTCTTGGCTTCAGAACTCTCGTTCTCTGTCGAAATGATGGTAGCGGTCACTCATTTTGCGGAGCTTTCCTGCCACATCGCCGCTGAGCATCCGTCCGTCGACGAATGCCGTCGGCGTCCCCGCGACGCCCGCGCGGACACCGCCGGTGAAATCACGAGAGATCCGGTCCCGCACGGCTTCGGAATGGCGTTCCGCGTTGAACCGGTCGAGATCGAGCCCCCACCGCTCGACCCGCTCCCAGAGGTGGGGGTCGTCGACCCGTCCGCGCTCGGCGTAGAGCGAGTCGCACATCTCCCAGAAGGCGCCCTGGAGCCCCGCCGCCTCCGCGGCGGCGTGAAGCGCTGGGGCGCGGGAGTGCTTCGAGGCCATCGGGAAGTGCCTGAAGCACAGCCGCAGGGGCAGCTCGCGGATCCGGGCCCACGCGGCGGCACAGTACGGACAGCCGAAGTCGGCGTAGACGATCGCCTCCATCCCCTCGCCGGTGACGTGGTCGTCCTCGCCGATCGGCGGCAGGGCGGCGCTCGTGAGCTCAGTCATCGAGCCCCGCCTCGCGGCGCGCGTTGGCCTCGTCCACTACGCCGGCTGGGCCGCGAGCGCGTCGAAGATCAGGTTTGCGCCCGGGATCTCGAGCGGGGTCGGCGACGCATGCGACCAGCGCACGACGCCCTCTTCATCGATCAGGACGAGCGAGCGGTTGCTGTGGTCGACGGCGTCGATCCAGGCGCCGTAGGCGCGGGAGACTTCCCCCTTCGGGTTGAAGTCCGAGAGCAGGGTCATCGTGAGGCCGCGGTCCTTGCGAAAGGCGTGGTGCGCGAACGAGGAGTCGACGCTGATCCCGACCAGCGTCGCGCCCTGCGCCTCGATCTCTCCCAACACCTCCTGGTAGAGGCTGAGCTGGTCCGAGCAGACCGGGCTGAAGTCGAGCGGGTAGAAGGCCAGGATCAGCTTCCGGCCCGCGAAGTCGGACAACGACACCTCGTTGCCGTCGTGATCGTGGAGCGTGAACTCCGGTGCCTTGGTTCCGGCCTCGATCACCGCGATTAGCGGCGCAGACCCAGATCCGCAACCAGGGAGCGGTAGCGCTCCAGGTCGTTCCGCTCGAGATAGCGAAGGATGCGCCGGCGCTTGCCGACCATCTTGAGGAGTCCGCGGCGCGAATGATGGTCCTTGCTGTGGGTGCGCAGGTGCTCGGTCAGCTCGTTGATCCGCTCGGTGAGCAGCGCGACCTGGACCTCGGCGGATCCGGTGTCTTCGCCCGACCGGCCGTACTTGCCGATCAGCTCCTGCTTTCTGTCCTTGGTCAGCGGCATCGGCGCAACAGGGTAGCGACTAGCCGCCCGCGGATTCGTACTTGGCGAGGATCTCCCGGGCGTCGGAGACATCGTCGTGCATCTGGTCCACGAGCTCCTCGACGCTCGGGAAGCGCTTTTCGCCGCGCAGCCGGCTGACGAACGCCACACGCAGGTTCTGCCCGTAGAGGTCGTCGTCGAAGTCGATCAGGAAGGACTCGATCAGCAGTCCTCTGCCCGTCTCGAAGGTTGGCCTGACGCCCACGTTGACGGCCGCCGGCTGGCCGTTGGCGAAGGCGGCGTAGACGCCGTGGCCCGGCACGACCAGGTGATCGTCCGGCACCAGGTTCGCCGTGGGGAATCCCAGTTCCCGCCCCCGGCGATCCCCCTCGACCACCCTGCCCTCGAGCATGAAGGGCGCCCCGAGGCAGTGCATCGCGGCGTCGACCTCGCCCGCGGCGACGAGCGCCCTGATCCGGCTGGATGAGACCGTCTCGCCGTCGACCTCCACCAGGGGGACGATCCGCGTCTCGAACTCGTCGCGCTCGGCGAGCATCTGCGGGGTTCCCTGGGCCTTCGCACCGAAGCGGAAGTTCTCGCCCACGGAGACCTTCTTCGCGCCCAGCCTCTCGATCAGGATCTGCGAGATGAACTCCTCCGCGGGGATCGTCATGAACTCCCTGTCGAACGGGATCACGACCAGCTCTTCGACTCCGAGTCCGTCGATCACATCGCGCTTCACGTCGAAGGGCATGATCAGCTTCGGGGCCGCGTCGGGGTTGATCACCGAGAGCGGGTGGGGGTCGAAGGTGAGCACCGTGTCAGCCCTGTCGATCACGGCCTGGTGGCCCTTGTGGACACCGTCGAACACGCCGATCGCCACGTGGCGGTCGCGCGGCTCCGCGTCGGGGAGGCGTGTGACTTTGATCGTCATGCCAGGACTACCTCAGGCCGGAGATTCTCTCCATCCGGGCGCGCGATTGCGATCAGGCGGTCGGCGTGGGTAAGGCGCACGTGCGCCGGTGGGACGTCGAATGGCTCCGGCACCGATCGTCCGTGGCTCACGGCGGCCGCTTCCTCGTCGTTGAGCAGCCTCTCAGGGAGAAATGACATCAGGTCCTCTACGGCGATCTCCGACGGGCTTCGCTCCGGCACCTGCAGGTCGCCGATCGCCGTTCGGCGCAGTGATTGGCAGTAGGCGTCCTCGAGCGTTTCGATCAGCGTCCGGATGTAGGTGCCCGACGAGCACTCGATCTCGAACGTGGCCTGCTCCCCGCCCGATTCCAGCAGCTCGGCCCGGTGGATCGTCACTCGCTTCGTCGGAGTCTCAACCTCCTCTCCGCGATGCGCCTTGCGGTAGAGCCGCTCTCCGCCGACCTTGATCGCCGAGGTCATCGGCACGCGCTGCTCGATCTCGCCGGTCGGCAGGATCAGCCGCTCGGGGAACCTGCCGGTCTCGGTGAGCTCGCCATCGGGATCGCCGGTCGAAGAGCGCCACCCGAGGCGGGCAGTGGCTCGGTACGTCTTCGGCAGCTCGAGCAGGTAGCGCTGCAGGCGCGTCGCCCGGCCCAGCAGCACCACGAGCAGGCCCGTCGCGAACGGGTCGAGCGTCCCCGCGTGCCCGACCTTGCCGGCGCGCTCGCGCCGGATCTCGGCGACCACGTCGTGCGAGGTGACCCCTGCCGGCTTGTCCACCAGCAGGGCGCTCGCGGAGGTCGACTCCGCTGCGGTCACGCCCCGCTCAGGTGGAGAGCTGGGAGTCGATCTCGCCGATCAGGAAGGCGACGATCTCCTCGAACTCGAGGTCGGTGCTGAAACCGGCGGCACGGCGATGTCCCCCGCCGCCGTTCACCCGCGCGATCGCCGAGACGTCAACCAGCCCGTCGGTCGAGCGCATGCTCACCTTGCGCTCGGCTCGATCATTGTCGGGCTGGTCGCGGACCACGGCGGCCACCTGCGTTCCGTCGATCGTGCGCAGGTGGTCGATGATCCCCTCGGTCAGAGCCTCGGTGGCGCCCGTGGCGGCGTAGTCCTCCGTGGAGATGTAGGTGACAGCCAGCCGGTTGTCGTCCCTGAGGGAGATGCCATCGAGGGCGCGGGCGAGCAGCTTCAGCTTCTCGAGCGGGGCGTGCTCATAGAGCCGGCGGTAGACCTCGTTGACCTGGACGCCCGCTTCGATCAGCCCCGCCGCCATGCGGTGTGAGCGGGCGTCGGTGTTCTCGTACATGAACTTGCCGGTGTCGGTTACGAGGCCGACGTAGAGAGCGTTGGCCATCTCCGGCGTCAGCTGCACATCGAGCAGGCCGGAGAGGTCGTAGACGATCTCGGCGGTGCACGAGGCGTCGACGTCGACGAGGTTGACGCTGCCGAAGCGGGTGTTGTCGTGGTGGTGATCGATGTTGATCACCCTGTTGTGGCCGTTCTGCAGGAAGTCGACGGGCATCCGATCGATGTTCCCGCAGTCGAGGAAGATCACCACGCGATCGGCGATGTCCGCCGGCGGCTCGTGGAAGACCTCCTCAAGCGGCAGGAAGCGGTACTCGACCGGGAGGGGAAACTCCTTGGCGGCCAGGAACATCACCGAATCCTTGCCGAGCGCCTCGAGGATGTGATGGGTCCCCAGCAGGGACCCGAGCGCATCGCCGTCCGGGTTCTCGTGCGTCGTCAGCAGGAACCTGTCTCCGGCACGGATGGCGTCCGCGACACGGTCGATGTCGCTGGTGAGAAGCTCGGTCGATTCAGTCATTCGTCAAGGAGGCGGGAGATCCGGGCGCCGCGCTCCACGCTTTCGTCGTATTCGAAGGTGAGGGTCGGTGTTCTTTTCAATCTCATCGCGTCCGCGATCTTGCCTTGCAGGACGCCGTGCGAGGAGCGAAGCCCCTCGAGCGAGCGCTCGCGATCTTCCTCGCTGCCGAGCACGCTCACGTACACACGCGCGGTGCGAAGGTCGGGTGAGGTGTCCACTCCGGTCACGGTCACAAATCCAATGCGAGGGTCCTTGAGCTCAGCGGCGATCGCGTCCCCCAACACCTCACGAATCGACTCGTTGACGCGCCGCATCCGAGCGCCTGGCATCTCGGGCGCCGACGATAACAGCAGTCCTCGCCGCGCATTCGGAGGGTTTGTTCGGATGAGGAGGGTTTGTTCGGAGAACCCGAGGCAGGGAGAAACGTCACGGCGTTCGTGTCAGCCGCGAATGTCCTGCAGGCTCAGCAGGTCGCGCTCGACCGCGCAGCCATCGGGACAACGGCTCTCGACGAATCGGATCAGCCCGTCGCCACGGTCCGAGACGCCGCTGTCACCGACCAGCGCGCAGAGAAGGGTCGAGCGCTGCCACTTGTCGTGCCCGTCGATCTCCGCGACCGAGGCACCGAAGCGCCGGCGGATCGAATCCTTCAGCGACTTCACCAGCTTGCGCTTCCCCTTCAGGTCCTGAACCTCGCCGAAATGCAGACGAATCTCGATCAGTTCAACGAAAGGAGTCATGAGACCGCGAAAACCAAGCAGACCAAGGACGCAGGCCGACCGGCGAAGCGAGCGTACGAAGAATGTACGTGAGCGAGACGGTCGGCCGAGGACGCAGGTATGCGCCGGTTTGCAGCGGTCTGCGGGCTATTCCAGAGTCTTCTCGACCTGGCGGGTCTCAAAGAACTCCAGAACATCGTCGACCTTGACGTCGGCGAAGCCGTCCAGGACGACACCGCACTCCTGGCCCTCGTCGACCTCTGCGACGTCGTCCTTGAAGCGGCGGAGCGAGCCGACCTTGCCGCTCCAGACGATCGTGCCGTCGCGTATCAACCGCACGCCGGCGCTGCGAGTGACCTTGCCGTCGGTGACCAGGCAGCCGGCGATCGTGCCGACCCGAGAGGCCTTGAAGGTCTGCTTGATCTCGGCCTGGCCGAGCGTCTCCTCGACCTCCTCCGGCTCGAGCAGGCCCTCCATCGCGGCTCGCAGGTCCTCGGTGACCTTGTAGATCACGGTGTAAGTGCGGACGTCGACGCCCTCACTGTCGGCGGCGCGCCGGGCCTCGGCGAGCGGCCGAACGTTGAAGCCGATGATCACCGCGTCGGAGGCCGACGCGAGCATCACGTCGGACTCGTTGATGCCGCCGGTCTGGGCGTGGATGACGTTGACCGGGACCTGCTCCTGCGGCAGCTTCGCGATCTCGTCCTCGAGAGCCTCCAGCGAGCCGGAGACGTCGGCCTTGAGCACGATGTTGAGCTCGTTGAGCTGACCCTCCCTCGCCCGCTCGAAGACCTCCTCGAGGGTGACCTTGCGGGCGGCGCGACGGGCGAGCTGCTCGGTCTTCAGACGCGTCTCGCGCTCCTGGGCCAGTGAGCGTGCCTGGCGTTCGTTCTCGACGACCTGGACGTGCTCGCCGGCCTCAGAGACGCCATCGAAGCCGATGACCTCCACCGGGGTCCCGGGGGTGGCCTCATCGACTCGCTGTCCCTTGTCGTCGAGCATGGCGCGGACCTTGCCCCAGACCGGCCCGGCGACAATCGCATCGCCGACGCGGAGCGTTCCCCGCTGCACCAGAACACCGGTAACCGGCCCCCGGCCCGGGTCGAGTCGGGACTCGACCACGGCCCCGGAGGCGGCCGCGTTCGGGTTCGCGCCGAGCTCCTCCAGATCGGTGACGAGCTGGATCATCTCGAGCAGGTGGTCGAGGCCGTCCTTGGTCTTGGCCGAGACGTCGGCGTAGACGGTGTCTCCACCCCACTCCTCGGGGTTCAGGTCCTGTTGGGCGAGCTCGGTGCGGACGCGGTTCGGATCCGCTCCCTCCTTGTCGATCTTGTTGACCGCGACGAGAATCGGGACATCAGCCGCCCGGGCGTGGTCGATCGCCTCGACCGTCTGCGGCATCACGCCGTCGTCGGCGGCGACCACGATCACCGCAACGTCGGTGACCTTGGCGCCGCGGGCACGCATCGCGGTGAAGGCCTCGTGGCCCGGCGTGTCGAGGAAGGTGAGGGTCTTGCCGTCGTGCTGGACCTGGTAGGCGCCGATGTGCTGGGTGATCCCACCCGCCTCGCCGGCCGCCACCTGCGTCTGGCGGATCGCGTCCAAGAGTGAGGTCTTGCCGTGGTCGACGTGGCCCATCACCGTGACCACTGCTGGGCGATCGGCGAGATCCTTCGCGTCGTCCTGCTCGACCTCGGGCTCCTCGACCTCCTCCTCGGCGGCGGTGACGATCTCGACCTTCCGCTCGAACTGCTTGGCGATCGACTCGACCGACTCGTCGGTGAGCGTCTGGGTGAGGGTTGCCATCTCACCCTCCTTCATCAAGGCCTTGATCACCTCGGCGGCGGAGAGGCCCAGGCTCTCGGCCACCTCGCGGACGGTGGCACCGGAGTTGACCTTGATCGGCGGGGCCTCTTCCGGCTGCTTCAGCTCCCTGTCGCTGGGCTCCTCGAGCAGAGGGCGTCGGCGGCGACCGCCGCGACGGCGTGGCGGCCGAGGCGGTGGCTGGGTCTTGGCGATGTGGTCGCGGCGGGCGGCCTGGGAGTCGATCACGACCCGGCGTCGCTTCCGCCCCGAAGCCTTCCGAGCAGGAGCACCGGCGCCGTCACCTACGGCCGGCTTGGCGGGTGCGTCGCCCTTTGCCTGCGCAGCGTCCTGCTTGGGAGCTGCCTTCGGCTTGGCGCCGTCGCCGCCCTCGGGGGCGTCCTTCTTCGGTGCCGCCTTCGTGACCGTCGCCTTGGCCGCCGGTTTCGTCTTCGTCGCCGCGCCGGCGGAGCCGCCGTCTCCCGAGTTCTTCAGGGCGGCCAGGGCATCGGACTCCTCGACGCTCGACTGGGCCGCCTTGGCCTCGACGCCGGCGGCCTTGAGCGCAGCGAGGAGCTCCTTGCTGGTCAGGCCCTGGGCCTTGGCTATCTCGTGTACGCGCTTCTTCGCCATCTACTCCGTCTTCTGTTCCTCTGCGGTCGCGACGGCCTCCTCAGCCTCGGCTTCGGGCTCGGCGCCATCCTCTGAGGGCGCCTCGGCCTCGGGCTCACCGCCGTCCTCGGATGCGTCGGCCTCCTCGCCCTGGGCGTCCTCATCCTCGAGCTCGGGCTCCAGATCCTGCTCCGGGCCCTCGGCCTCTTCGTCGACGTCGGGAACCTCCTCGGCAGAGGTCTCCTCGGGCGTCTCCTCTTCAAGGGCCTCTTCCTCAACGGCCTCTTCCTCGACTGCCTCCTCGGCCTCGGCGCTCTCGTCGAACTGGCCCTCGGCCTTCTCGACGATCGCCTTCACGGCTCCCTCGTCGCCGTCGCCGTTGGCGAGGAGTGCAACCTCCTCGTCGCTTAGCGGGCTGAGGACCGCGACGTGGTTCGTCGAGAACCGCGCCAGGGCCTGGTGTGTCGGCAGACCGCAGTACTGGGAGCCCTGGAGCGCGGCGTTCGGGCAGCGGCGGCCGGTGGTCATGATCGCCATGCAGCGGCCGTCGGCGGCCTCCTCGCCCTCGTACTCGATGTCCTCCTCCTGCTGGGCGAACTCGGTCTCAGACGTGATGTCCACCTTCCAGCCGGTCAGCCGAGCGGCGAGGCGGGCGTTCTGACCGTCACGCCCGATCGCCAGCGAGAGCTGGTCGTCGGGGACGATCACCGTCGCCTCCTTGGTCTCGTCGTCGACCAGGACCTCACGGACCCGGGCCGGAGAGAGCGCCTTGGCGACGAAGCGGGCGGGCTCGTCGTTGTAGGGGATGATGTCGATCTTCTCGCCGCGCAGCTCGGAGACGACCATGCGCACGCGCGAGCCTCGTGGCCCGACGCAGGCGCCGACCGGGTCCACGCCGTCGGCATGTGAGACGACAGCTATCTTCGAGCGCCAGCCCGGCTCGCGGGCGACGCCGGTGATCTCCACTAGCTTGTCGGCGATCTCCGGGACCTCCAGCTCGAACAGCTTCTTGATCAGCTCGGGGTTGCGGCGGGAGACGACGATGCTCGGCCCCTTGGTGTCGGCCGAGACGTCGGTGATCACAGCCTTGACCCGCATGCCGTGGTCGTAGCGCTCGTTGTAGACCTGCTCGGAACGCGGCAGCAGGGCCTCGACCCGCTCGCGGAGCTGGACCAACGTGTAGCGGTTGTCGGACTGCTGGATGATCCCCGTGACCAACTCGCCGA
>DASTAI010000171.1:0-2386 GCA_035712865.1 Solirubrobacterales bacterium | reverse complement strand
CTCGCCTCCAGCGAGGCGATCCTCCGCCCCACCGTCGTCTGGTCCACCCCGAGGGCCGCCGCCGCCCCGGCCAGGGTGCGTCGCCGCGCCACCGCCAGGAAGAAGCGGACGTCGTTCCAGTCGAGCTGGCCGTCCGGAGTGCGGAGCCCGTTCATTCGCCGGCGAGTCTAGTGCGCTCGCGCCTCCGCGATGGGACTCCGAGGCCTTCTCGACCCGGCTCGGCTGCACCGCTGCAGCAGCATCGGCGCCCGCGCAGCGCACCGAAAGGCGCCCACCCTGCTCAGACTGGGGACGTCATGAGGACCTTGATCATCGGAGCCGGTGCCCTGGGCGGCCTCGCCGGAGCCCGTCTGGCCGCGACCGGTGCACCCGTCTGGTACGCGGTGCGGGACCGGGACTCTGCGGATCGCCTGAAGGCGGCTGGGTTTCAGATCTCCGGGGTGGGGGCTCCGGTCGCCGTCCCCGCCCCTGATGTCGCGCCACTCGCGGAGTACCCCGCCGGAATCGAGTTCGACCTGGTGGTCCTCGCCACCAAGGCGCGGGAGGCGATGGAGATCGCTCCCCGCGCGGCACGATGGCTCGCACCGGGCGGGACACTCCTCCCCATCCAGAACGGCGCGGTGTCGCGTCTGCTCGCGGACCGTCTCGGAAACGAGCGGGTCCTGGGTGGCCTCTCGAACCTCGGCGCAACGCTCCACGCGCCCGGCCGCATCGAGCAGCGCAACGCCGGCCACCTCCTGGTGGGCGAGCTTTCCGGGGGGATCAGCGACCGTGCCGAGCGAGTCCGCGCGTGGCTCGGCCGCGGCATCGAGGTTCGCGTCACCGGCAACCTCGCCGGGGCCATCTGGTCCAAGCTCCTGCTCAACTGCTCGGTCACGACCATCGGTGCCATCGCCGGACGGACGATGCGCGAGTACATCGGGACCTCGAGCGGTCGCGCGGTGTTCGACCGGGCCTACGACGAGGCCCTCTCCGTCGCGCTCGGGAGCGGCGCACGGCCCGAGCGGATGATGGTCGACCCGTTGCCGCCCGGGTGGGACGGACGCGCGGCGCCCGGGCCCGAGCACGAGGCCTGGCTCGGCCGCATCCTCGACGCCTATGGCGACCTCAAGCCCTCGATGCTCCAGGACTTCGAGAGAGGTCGGGCGACGGAGATCGATTTCATCAACGGCTACGTCGCCGATCTCGGCCGGCGACTGCGGATCCCGACGCCGGTGAACGCCGCCATCGTCGAGACGGTCCACGCCATCGAGCACGGTGGCCGTGCGCCCTCGCCCGAGGTGCTCGAGTCGCTGGCCGCCGCCTGAGACGGTACTTGCCGGCACGCTCCTGACTGCTGGCCAGCAGGATTTCATCGCACTCCGCGCTAGGCTCCGGCGTCGTGCGTCTCGCCGTCATCTCCGACATCCACGGGAACATCCGCGCGCTCGACGCGGTCCTCGCCCACATCCGCGCGCTCGGCGACATCGACCGCCTGGTCGTCGCCGGAGATCTCCTCTCCGGGCCCCTCGAGCCCTCGGAGACCGCCGACGTGCTCATGGGTCTCGACGCTGCGGTCATCCGCGGCAACCACGAGCGACAGCTGCTCGACTGCGCGACCGAACCCGGCGGCGCGAGTGACCAGTACGCCTTCGAGCACACCACCGACGCGCAGCGCGCCTGGCTCGCCCGCCTCCCGCCCACCCTCGAGCTCGCTCCCGACGTCCTCGTCTGTCACGGCACGCCCGAGACCGACCTCGTCTACCTCTGCGAGGAGCTCGGCACGCCCGTGACGCTCGCCGCCGACGAGGTGATCGCCCGGCGTCTGGCCGGCGACCGCCACGCGCTGGTGCTCTCGGGGCATTCCCACCATCCGCGGACCGTCCGGCTCTCCTCCGGTCAGCTGGTCGTCAACGCCGGGAGCGTCGGGCTCCAGGCCTTCACCGCCGAGCATCCCCGGCCCCACCACATGGAGAACGGATCGCCGCACGCGCGCTTCGTCGTCTGCGAGCGCTCACCGGCGGGATGGCAGGCCGCGCAGCATCAGATCGCCTACGACTGGGACACGGCCTCGGCCGTCGCCGAGCGCCACGGCCGCCCCGAGTGGGCCAGCTGGCTTCGCTCCGGCCGGATCTGAACGAACGACGGACCTAGGGCTGCGTCGGCTTCCAGCTCGAGTCCGGGTCGTATGCCTTCATCGCCCCGACGACGCTCGACGTCTTCTTCCCGAGGTCCTTCTCGAAGACCACGCCGCTCTGGTTCACCAGGAAGGTCATCACCCCCGACTTTCCGTACGCTTCCGGCCAGGCGACCAGCGCGAAACCGCGGGTGAGCTTCCCGTCCTCACGGTAGTCGAGCTTCCCGCCTTCCACGTTCGGCCCCTGCGAGGTCAGAAGCCGGAAGTGGT
>DASTAI010000170.1:0-3115 GCA_035712865.1 Solirubrobacterales bacterium | reverse complement strand
GCCGCATCACCCCCGACCAGAAGAAGGCGCTGGTGGGTGCGCTCGCGGACGATGGCCGATTCACGGCCATGATTGGGGACGGGGTGAACGACGTGCCGGCGCTGAAGCGCGCCAGGCTCGCCGTCGCGATGGGGTCCGGCAGCCAGATCACCAAGGGGATCTCGGACATCGTGCTCCTCAAGGATCAGTTCTCGCGCCTTCCCCGGGCGGTCTCGGAGGGTCGGCGGATCGCGCGGAACATCCACCGCCTCGGCCGGCTCTACGTCACCAAGACGGTCTACGCCGCGGCGCTCATCCTCGTCGTCGCCGTGCCGGGGTGGGCCTTCCCCTTCCTCCCCCGCCACCTCACCCTGGCTGCCTTCCTGACCATCGGGATTCCGTCATTCGTCCTCGCGCTGGCGCCAAGCGATGGGCCCCTCTACCGGGGCCGGCTGCTGCGGGCGCTCGCGGCGTTCGCGGTCCCCGCGGGGCTGGCGATCGCGGCGGCCTCGCTCGCCAGCTTCTTCCTGGTGGACACCGTCTTCGGCGGCTCGCTGGAGGCCGGCCGGACCGCCGCGACCACCACGCTCGTCGTGCTCGGGCTCTGCTTCATCCTCTTGCTCGAGCGCGGGCCTGGTCGTGAGGACATCGCGATCCAGAGCTACATGCTCGCCCTGGTGGCGGCGCTCGGCGCGCTCTACGCCCTCGCCCTCGCCGTCCCGGCGGCCCGCAGCTTCTTCGAGCTGACGCCGATGGGCGGTGGCCAGCTCTTCCTGGCGCTGCTCTCTGCCGCCGCCGGGCTCGTTCTGGCGAGCATCGTCTGGCGCATCCCCGCGATCGAGCAGCTCGAGGAGAGGCCCCCGCCTCCCGACGAGGCGCCGACCGGGCCGGTCACGGCCCAGCTGCAGACCGCGCCGAGGCCGGTACGCCGTCCGCGGACATCGGGGCAGTCGTAATGCCGCACACGGACCGCCGCACCAAGATCGTCGCGACCGTCGGCCCGGCCAGTCGCGACCCGGAGATCCTGCGGCAGCTGCTGGAGGCCGGGGTCGACGTCTTCCGTCTCAACTTCGCCCACGGGACGGCCGACGAGCACGCCGAGACGGTCCGCCGGATCCGGCAGACGAGCCAGGGAGCCGGCAGGGAGGTCGGGATCCTGGGCGACCTGCCGGGGCCGAAGCTCCGCCTGGGTGAGCTGGAAGGCGACGTCGCCGTCCTTCACTCCGGCTCGACGGTCCGCATGCGGGGCGAGACCAACGGGACGCCCGGCAACGACGAGCTCCTCACCGTTCAGTGGGATGGCTTCGCGAGGGCCGTACACGAGGGTGACCCGGTCTTCCTCGCCGATGGTCGCGTGCGGATGCGCGTCCTCTCGGTGTCCGGCAACGAGGTCGTCTGCGAGATCGAGGCCGGCGGCGCGGTGAGCTCACATCAGGGAGTGAACCTGCCCGGCGCGGACGCTGATCTGCCGGACACACGGGTTTCGGATGAGCCCTGGATCGACTTCGCCTGTGAGAACGGGATCGACCTCCTCGCGGTGTCGTTCGTCCGCAGGCCCTCGGATCTGGAGAAGGTCGAGGCCCACGTGAAGGAGCGCGGCTCCGACATCCCTCTGATCGCCAAGATCGAGAAGCCGCAGGCGGCGGAGCGGGCGCCCGAGATCATCGAGGAGGCCGGCAGCGGGATCATGGTCGCCCGCGGCGACCTCGGGGTCGAGCTCCCGATCGAGGAGGTTCCCGGTGCGCAGAAGCGGCTGATCTCGCTCGCCGGCCGCGCCTCGAAGCCGGTCATCACCGCCACCCAGATGCTGGCGACGATGGTCCGAGCCTCGCGGCCGACCCGCGCCGAGGTCACCGACGTCGCCAACGCGATCTATGACGGCACGGACGCGGTGATGCTCTCCGAGGAGACGGCGATCGGCGACTACCCGGTCGAGGCCGTCCGGGTGATGGACCGCATCGCGCGTGTGACCGAGCCGAACCTCCGGTACGGCGAGCTCGTCTTCACCCGCGTCGAGGAGCACGAGCACGACATCGCGGAGACGGTCGCGCAGGTGGCGGTGGCCGCCTGTTACCGGCTCGGTCTGAAGGCGATCGTCTGCCCGACCTCCTCCGGAAGGACGGCGCGCCTGATCTCGGCGCACCGGCCGAGGGTTCCGGTGCTGGCGGTCTCGCAGCGGCTCGAGACCGTGCGCCGCATGAACCTTCTCTTCGGGATCAGCTCGACCCAGGCCGCGGACTGGACCAGCATCCGCAAGCTGCTCGACGACTGCGCAATGCTGGCGCGAGAGGCCGGAATGGCGGAGTCGGGCGACCTCGTCGCGATCACGGCGGGGCTGCCGGCGCAGGGCGTCGGCACCAACCTATTCGAGATTCACCGGGTGCCCTGAGGGTCAGCCGATGGCGTCGCGCGCTTGGGCCGTGTCGCCGAAGAACTCGGCGTCCGTGAGCCTGCCGTCGCTCACCTTGTAGAGCCAGACCGAACGTCCGCTGAATTCGTTCCCGGACTTGGTCTTGCCGCCTCCTTCCACGACAACGACGACGGTCTCGCCGTCATCGCCTTCGATGAAATCCGTCGGCCGCGGGTCGACCGATTCGAAGTTGGACAGGAACTTCCCGATCATCTCCTTGAATCCATCCGGGCCCCTGTAGGTGCCACCCCAGGGCAGGGTCTCGGGGATCCGAATCTCGGCGGTCTCGTCCGTGGTCGAGACGGCTCCGTCGAGATCCCCGTTGCTGAAGTCATCCCAACGTTCCTTGACGGCGTCTGCGTTCTCTCCCATCTCATCTCCTCCTTCGCTGCGGAAATCCCGCTGCGTCGAGCGTAAGGCCGGCACAGATCGTGTGCAAGCGGAGGAAAGGACCAAATCGCGCCGAACGCCGGGCGGATGGCCCTCCAGCTCGGATCGCTCGGCGGCAGTCTCTTCGATCTCCACCTCGGCGTCGACGAGAAGATCTTCCGCTCGCTGCTCGTCTTCGCCTTCCTGGCGATCGCGTTGCGGCTGGGAGGCAAGCGTGAGCTCGCCCAGATCAACGTCCTCGACCTGGCAGTGCTGTTGCTCGCCTCGAACGCGCTGCAGAACGCTCTGATCGGAAACGACAGCTCGGTCACCGGGGGCGTCATCGGCGCCGGCACG
>DASTAI010000169.1:0-2769 GCA_035712865.1 Solirubrobacterales bacterium | reverse complement strand
CTGGCGCCGATGATCGCGGAGAACCTGGCGCGCAACGCCCCGCTCGGGGCATCGACCGAAGCGGATCCCGCCATCGACGCGGGCGGCGAGCTGGTCGCTCAGCGGGCGGAGGAGATCTGGAGGTGCGTCAACGAGATCTGGAGCGAGGTGAGGGACGGACGGCTGCCGGAGGACGACGATGCGATCGCCCTGCGGATGCGCGAGGACGGGATCGCCTTCCGGGACGGCATGCAGACGATGGAGACGATCGCCCTGGGGCCGGTGGCCGAGAGCTAGAGTCGAACGAGCTTCTCGGAGGAGATCCCGCGCGTGACGCCGCGGAAGTCGAGCACGAGCGAGGAGCGATCGACGACCTCCGCGTAGTCGATCGAAGGATGCGCCGTGACGATGCAGACAAGGTCCGCGCTCTCGGTCGATTCCTCGAGGGGCACCGAGGACATCCCGAGATCGATCAGCTCGGGCACGTGGGGATCGTGGTAGGAGACGTCGGCGCCAAGCTCCCGAAGCAGATGGATCATCTTGAGAGCCGGTGACTCGCGCATGTCGCCCACGCCGGCCTTGTAGGAAACCCCGAGCAGGAGCACATTGGAGCCGTTGGTCGGCTTGGCGACCTCGTTCAGGGCGCGCTCGATCCGCCGCACGCACCACTGCGGCTGGTTCTGGTTGATTTTCCCGGCCAGCTCGATGAACTCGGTGTAGAAGTCGTGCTCACGGGCCTTGTAGGAGAGGTAGAAGGGATCGACCGGCAGGCAGTGCCCCCCCATCCCGGGCCCGGGATCGAAGCGCATGAACCCGAACGGCTTGGAGGCAGCCGCCTCGACGACCTCCCAGACGTCCACCTCGAGGCGCTCGCAGAGCATCGCCAGCTCGTTGACGAGCGCGATGTTGACGGACCGGAAGATGTTCTCGAGCAGCTTCGTGAGCTCGGCCGCGTCCGGGGTGGAGACCTGGACGACTGTGTCGCAGACCTGGCTGTAGAGCTCGACCGCCCGCGCCAGGCACGCATCCGTGAGCCCTCCCACCACCTTGGGAGTGGTGCGGATGGTGTAGTCGGTGCGCCCGGGGTCGATCCGCTCCGGCGAGAAGGCGAGGTGGAAGTCCCGTCCCGCCGCGAGCCCGGACTCCTCCAGGATCGGACGAAGGCGCTCGCGGGTGGTCCCCGGATAGGTGGTCGACTCGAGAACCACGAGCTGCCCCTTCTGCATGACGGAGGCGAGCGAGGTCGCGGCGTCGACCATGTAGCTCAGGTCCGGCTCGCGAGAGTTCGTCAGCGGAGTGGGGACGCAGATGATCACCGCGTCGCACGAGCTCAGGTCCGCGTAGCGACTGGTGGGCGTGAGGCGATCGCTGAGTGCCGCGATCCTCTCCGAGGGGACATCCTCGATGTAGCTGGTGCCCTCAGCCAGGGCGTCGATCTTGCGGGGATCGGCGTCGAGACCGACCACCTCGTGGTTCTCCTCGGCGAAGGCGACCGCAAGCGGCAGCCCCACATACCCCAGCCCGACGACGCCGACCTTCATCCCGAGCAGTGTACGGAGCCGCCCGCCTCGGGCTGGATTTCTACTTGCCTGCCTGGGTGTCCTTTTGTCCAGGCTGCGCCGGCACGGAGCTGTTGAGGATGTGGTCGACGTAGAGCTTGCAGGCGGCGGCCGTCCGGACCCTCCGGAAGCCGGTGCGATTGACCGCCGTCAGGTTGCCGATCACCGCCGGCGCGTCGACTCCGAGCACCTTCTGCAGCAGGTTGACGTCATCCGCCTGGACGCTGAACGTGACCGGGCCGCCTCGGCTGGTCACCTGCCCCGCGGGCCAGTACGGGCCCTGGTCCGGGCGGTAGGGGATGGCCGCGTCCATGCCGGCCGGCAGCTGGGTGTCGAGGCCCGGCGCTCTCACCTGGATTCCGCTCACCGGGCTGACGTACTGGATCGAGATCTTCCACCGCCCCGGGGGCAGGTTGATCGTCTGGCTGGTCGTCTGCCCGGGCGAGAGGTTGTTGTCGAGCGGAGCCTGCTTCGCGGCGCTGACGCCTCCCTCGGAGACCACGCCACCTGCCGACCCGGCCTTCCAGTAGAGGCGCTTCGCGATCACCGGCCGCGGCCAGACGACGGCCGTGCCGCCGCCGGCCAGGACCGTCCGGAACTTCGGGCGGTCGCAGCGGAAGATCCGCCCCGGCCTCGCCTCCTCGGCCAGGATCGCCATGGGCGGCGTCGTGCCCGTCCTCTTCCAGAGGTCGTACGACGAATTCGAGTCGGCCAGCGTCCAGCCCGGCGGTGCCTGGCTCTGGTAGACGGCGCTGGTCGTCACCGCGTACGGGAACTCATTGAGCACGGTGTAGGGCACGGAGTCGAAGTCGACCGGGAGCCGCTGGATCTTGGCGCCGGTCGAGGCGACTCGATTCTCCGAGTTGTAGGCGGGGCTGTACACCGTCGCCGTCCTCAGCCCGTAGTCCGTGAAGCGGTCGCTGGTCAGAGCGAGCACGGACTGCCCGGCCACCTGGCCGCGGAACTCAGCCAGCTGCTCGAGGCGGTCGGTCGAGGCCACGATCGTGTCCCGCAGGGCGAGGAAGGACGAGTAGGCGGCGAGCGTGACGAAGACGACCGCAAAGATCATCTTTCCCGGGCCGCCGCCGTGCGCGAAGAGCGCGACGACCACGAGCAGCATCACGACCGAGGCCGGCACGACGGCGGCCTTGGCGAGGATGTAGAGGCCGCCGTTCTCGACGTACTTCGTCAGCAGGTAGACCACCATTCCCGAGACAACGGCGGCGGGGAC
>DASTAI010000168.1:0-2456 GCA_035712865.1 Solirubrobacterales bacterium | reverse complement strand
CGGCAGCGTCGACCCAACCGCGCTCGTCCCGGGCCCGGGCCTGCCGGCGCCGGTGATCGACGCCTGGAAGCACGGCGACACGGTCGTCCTGCTCGTCGTTCGGCAGGGCGGCATCGACGACCGCCTGGTGCACGGCTCCGTCCGCGCCCTGTCGTCGGATCCCGGCGTGTCGGTCTTCGTCACGCCGGCCAACAAGATTGCCCGGTACTCCCGAATCACACAGGGCGTGGGTGTCTCACAGGCCCCGGCTCTCGTCGTGGTACGGCCCAGGAAGGTGAGTGGGCCCTCGCCCGAGGCCGAGGTCTCCTACGGGTTCCGCGATCCACAGGGGGTAGTGCAGACGGTCCACGACGCCGTCTACGACGGCAAGGACAACCTGCCCTACAGCCCCAGGTGAGGTGGTACCCCCATGCGGGAGCTGCCTGACTACCTTCGTCCCATTCCCGGCGGCGACGGGTCCGGGGGATCCGCCGCCCAGGCGGCCGCGCCTGGCACCGAGGAAGAGCCGGGTGGGACCCCCGGCCTGATCCCACCGATGAGCCGCGGGCACACCGGCGGCTTCATCACGGACGCGCTCGTGACACTGGGCTACGCGACCGCCGAGCAGGTCGAGCAGGCCATCGCCGCGTCCCGCACCGCGGGCCGCCGGCCCGAGGAGGTGCTGCTTGAGCAGGGCGTGATCAACTCCGAGCAGCTCTCACGCGCGACCGCGGAGCGCTACGGGCTCGACTACGTCGACCTCTCCCTCTTCAGCGTCGACATGGGGGCGGCCAACCTGATCTCGGCCGCCTCGGCGCGCCGCCACCAGGCCCTGCCGATCGCCTTCAGGGACGAGAAGAACCTGCTCCTCGCGATGGCCGATCCCACGAACCTCCTGGCCCTGGACGACGTCCAGATGGCTACGGGGATGAGCTGCGCGGTCGCGGTCGCCCCCGCCGACGACATCGAGGGCCTCGTCACGAAGATCAGCACGATGCAGAGCGCGATCTCCGATGCGATCACGGAGGGCGCGGAGGAAGAGGAGGAGCTCGAGGATGGCGGGGAGATCACCGACCTGCGTGCGGGGGCGCAGGACGGGCCCGTGATCAAGCTCGTCAACAGCATCCTCGGCCAGGCCGTCGCGGAAGGGGCCTCCGACATCCACTTCGAGCCCGAGGACGGGGACATGCGAATCCGCTTCCGCATCGACGGCGTGCTCTCTGAGAGCGCGCGCGTCCCGAAGCGGATGGTCGCCGGGGTGGTTTCCCGCATCAAGATCATGAGCGAGCTGGACATCGCGGAGAAGCGCGTCCCGCAGGACGGTCGCGTCGGGGTGAAGATCGACGACCGCCGCATCGATCTGCGCGTGACCACGCTTCCGACCCAGACCGGGGAGGGGGCGGCGATCCGCATCCTCGACGAGGCTGGAGCCCTGAAGACCCTCGACGACCTCGGCATGATCGGCGACCAGCGGACCCGCTTCGAGGACTCGTTCCGGCAGCCGTATGGGGCGGTGCTCGTCACCGGACCCACGGGAGCCGGTAAGTCGACGACGCTCTACGCCGCGCTCCAGGAGCTGAACGGCGTCGACAAGCACATAGTCACGATCGAGGACCCGGTCGAGTACCGGTTGGTGGGTGTGAACCAGATAGGGGTGCACCGCAAGGCCGGGCTTACATTCGCGACCGGTCTCCGATCGGTTCTGCGTGCGGATCCCGACGTGATCATGGTCGGCGAGATCCGGGATGCCGAGACCGCTCGGATTGCCATCGAGGCGGCGCTCACCGGGCACATGGTCCTGACGACCCTGCACACCAATGACGCGCCGGGCGCGGTCACCCGCCTCCAGGAGATGGGCATCGAGTCGTTCCTGACCTCTTCGGCGATCGAATGCGTGGTGGCTCAGCGGCTGGCTCGAGTGCTCTGCACCCACTGCAAGCGGCGCGCGGTCGTTCCGCAGGCCTCTCTCGCCGAGTCAGGTTTCAGGGTCGGAACCGACCTGGAGGTCTTCGAGCCGCTCGGTTGCCCGCGCTGCCACGGCAGCGGCTACCGCGGCCGGCTGGGGATCTACTCGGTGATGGTCCTGAGCGAGCGGATCAAGGAGATGGTCGTCGCGCTGGCGCCCGAGCAGGAGATCGGCACGGTCGCCATCGAGGAGGGGATGCTGACGCTGCGCCAGTCGGGCCTGGAGAAGGTTCGCGCCGGGTTGACCAGCATCGAGGAGGTCGCGCGGGTCGCCTCGTAGCGTTGTTGCCCAGACCCCCACTTTTGGGTGTCAAGAGGCGCGCGCGAACGGACGATTGGTAACGGACATGGAAGCTGCCGCTGCCCCGAGTCAGACGCAGACGCTTCCTTTCGATTTCGCCGAGGTCCTCACCAGGATGGCCGAGGAGCGCGCCTCGGACGTCCACCTCAGCCCTGGCTTCCGGCCGGCGATCCGCTTGCGCGGGAGCATCGTGCCACTCGACGAGTACGAG
>DASTAI010000167.1:0-4392 GCA_035712865.1 Solirubrobacterales bacterium | reverse complement strand
GGACGTCGTCCGCTCCCCGCGCCCGCAGCCCGGCGACGACCCGCGGGACGAGCGTCATGTGCGCGCCCGAGAGGATGGAGAGGCCGACGGCGTCGGCGTCCTCCTGGATCGCGGTCTCCGCGATCTGCTCCGGCGTCTGGTGCAGGCCGGTGTAGATCACCTCCATGCCGGCATCCCGCAGCGCGCGGGCGATGATCTTGGCGCCGCGGTCGTGCCCGTCAAGCCCGGGCTTGGCGACGACGATCCTGATTTTTCTGGCGGGCTCGGTCGGCACTATTCGTCAGGGGATTGGTCGGATAGCGAGTTAACCGTAATCGAACAAGAAGTTTCTACGGTTTAGACAGAGGGAAATCGATACGAAAATGAGAAGTACAGAGGGGTACCGCAACAACAGGAGGGTCTTGCGGTGTATGACGTTCTTTTCCTAGATCGAGCGCACGCGGAGAAGGTCCTGGGCAGCGGTCTCGCCCACGATGATGCCTGCGCTCTCGCGCGGGCCGAGTCCCAGCGTCGCGGGGTCGGTCGCATGTTCCTCGCGGGGTCCGAGATTCAGACCACCGGCGAGGTCGTCGTGATCGTCGAGTCCACGCGGCGCCCTGCAGCGGTCTAACTACTTCTCGTAGCGATTTCTCGAGACCTGGCGAATCTCCCGCGCGAGCTCATCGACGTCGATCGAGTCCTCGTCCACCCGCTTGCTGTCCTGCGTTGAGCCGTTCGGGCCCGGCGGCGGTGGCTTGGACCCGAAGCCGTGCCGATAGTGCCACAGCATCCCATCGAGGACGTGCTGCGGCACCTGGTCAGTCGCATCGAGGGGCTGTCCCTTCGATGCCGCGACGTTCGCCGCTGTGGCCGGGTTGACCGCGGTCATATCGACACTCGGCGCGATCGCGTTGTACGGCCCCGAGTTGCCGGGGTTCGGCGTCACCGCGTCATAGAGCGGCACCGCCAGAGCCTCGCCGAGGGCGACCGAGGGGAGGCCGGAGACGATCTCGAGCGTCCGCAGGAACGAGAGCTGGTCGTAGCGGTCGTGAATGACCACGCCCTGCTGTGTATACGGACTGATCAGGAGAGCCGGGATTCGATGGGCATCGACGTGATCAGCGCCGTTCTGTGAGTCGTCCTCGACGACCAGGATCAGCGAGCTGTTCCAGATCGAGGAGTGCGAGATCGCGTCGACGATCTGGCCGAGCCCCCAGTCGTTGTTAGCAATGTCGGCGTCCGGGGTGCGCTTGCCCGGAGCCAGCCCCTCGGTGTGGTCGAGCGGCAGCGACAGGTAGTTGAAGGTGGGAACCGAGTTGGTCGCCAACTGCGACTGAAAGCGGGTGTTGAAGCAGCTGAACCGGGAGTGGTCGGTGACCGGATTACTACCGGGGGGCAGGCTCGAGTCGTAGACGTCCCCGACCTTCGGCCCGATCGCCGGCGTGTCGAAGATCGAGACATCGCTGTCGTAGCAGCCGCCGAAGACCTGCACGTCGGTACGGCTGAGGTTGAGGACTTCGGCGTTCTGCGCCGTCTGTTCGGGGGTTCGGTCCTTGTCTGGGAACGGCGAGATCCCCGCCAGCGCCTCGCCGTAGTTGTAGAACGAGACGCCGCTGCGCAGCATGCGCTGGAAGATGTAGCCCTTGGGCGGCGCGCTGACCTCAAAGGCGCCGAAGTCGTAGGGGCGATTGCGACCCGCGTAGTTCTGGTGCCAGTTCTTCGTGACGTAGTCGCTGACCGCGCCAGCAGCTGTCCAGTAGTGGCCGTCGATCGATGCCTCGGAGTTCGCGTAGACGTGGTCGAGCAGTGGGAACCGCTGGACCAGCGCGTGGAGGTTCGGTGTGATCGAGGGGCCGAATAGCTCCAGCGCCGGGTCGCCGTCGCCCCGCGAGTCGTCTCCGAGCACCTGGTCATAGGTACGGTTCTCGCGAACGATGTAGAAGACGTGCTTGATCGGGCCGCCGCCGCGGATCGGGGTATCGCTCGGCGCGGTTCGGGCGTCGGCGGGGACCACCTGGCGGTCGCTGATCGGCGTGAGCTTGCGGATCTTCTTGTCGCCCGGATAGTTGAGGACCCCCGAGGCACCGTCGACGATCGACGGCAGGTACTGATCCAGGTAGGTGTCGTCGCCGGTGAATGGATTCGGTCCGCCCGGGTTCGGCCCGACGCCCAGACCGCGGGCGGAGACCCAGACGAGCTGGCGCCGCTTGGGAGTGGCCGCCGCCATCGTCGGATAGGACCCGGTCGGGATGCGTCCGACGAGCTGGAAGGGCTTCGCCTTGCGACGCTTCGAATTGCCCTTCCCCTTCTTGTGCTCGCCGGCCGTCTCGGCGGTGGCCGTGCTGCCCTTCTTGCCCTTCTTCTGGGGGCCCCGCTTGGCGCCCTGGCCACAGCGCTTCTTCGGGGACAGGGCGAAGACCGCTACGGCGTCCTCGCCCGAGTCGGCCGAGAGCAGGTCGCACCCATCGGGAGTGACGCTGACGTAGGTGGGGGAGGTCCCTGCGCCCTGCTGGCGCTCCACCGAAAGAGTGCTAGCCACCGAAAGCGACTTGGTGTTGATCACCGTGATTGTGTCCTGGTTCGCGTTCCCGACGAAGGCCCGCGGCGCCTTCGGGTCCACGGCGATGCTCTCCGGGTGCGACAGGGGCGGCGCCACCTGGATCGTCTTCACGACGTTCCCGGCCGCAAGGTCGATCACCGCAACCGTGCCCTGGGTCTCGCTGCTGACCAGGCCGTAGCGGCCGTCGGTCGTGATCCCGGCCCCATAGGGGTAGTGCCCGACGTTCACGTAGCGGACGTTGCCGGTCGAGGTGTCGATCAGCGCGGCGGCGTCCGCGAGGTTGAGCGCGACCAGGAGGGTCCGCCCGTTCGGGCTGACCGCGATGTCGCGAGGCCACGAGAGGCGATCGCTGCTGGTCGGGAAATTCTGGGCGAGCGGCGCGTCGCTCGGCGGGGGGACGGCGATCACTCCGGCCCGCGAGGCAAGGCCCGTCTTCGGGTCGTAGCGCAGGACGTGGATCACGTCGCCCTCCTGGCCGGGGACGCTCGGATCGGACTGCTCAGCCTCGTGGCTCGAGTTCGCGACGCCTGAGACGTAGGCGGTGCGCCCGTCGGGCGACATCGCAACTCCGCCGCTCAGGCCGGGAAACGGAATCGTCTGGACGACGTTGCCCACCTTGCGGCCCTCCCGGCGGTTGCAGCGCTTCGAGCCCTTGCCCTTCGTCTCAGCGGCGGCCTTCTTCCCTTTCTTCTTGCCCTTGCCGCACGGCCCCTTGGCGACCTGGACTATTCGGACGTCATTTCGGCCACGCCCGGTCGAGAGGGCCCAGAGGAAGCGCCCGTTGGTGGTCAGCGCCCCGCCGGTCGGCAGGTTCCCGAGCGGCGTCAGCCTGCCCTCGGGCTCAAGGTGACGTCCCGTGGGTTGAATCCCGGTCGCCGGGCCGATCACTCCCGGCGGGGCCAGAGTGACGGCATAGGCGACACCCGCCCCCAGGATCACCGTGGCAAGGGCGACGAGGACAGCGATGCGTCCCCGCTTCTCGATCCTCCAAACACGTCCCACGCGGAGGTACTTCATACCACCGCCCAGCTTCACACGGGCGGCCCTCCGCCTAGAAGACCGGCAGCTCCGTGTAGCGGCCGAACACCGCCAGCAGCGCCTCGACCATTTCGCCCTCCGAGACGCGCGCCCGGGCGCAGGCCAGGATCGGCGGCATCAGGTTCGCATCGGTCGCCGCCGCGCTCCTCAGGTCTGTCAGGGTGCTCTCCACCTCGGTGGAGTCGCGGCCAGCCTTCGTCGCCTCGACCCTCCCCCGCTGCTTGCGCTCGAGCTCGGGATCGATTCGCAGAATCGGGATCTCCTCGTCGTCCGAGAGCACGTAGTCGTTGACACCGACCACGATGCGCTGCTTCGAGTCGACCTCCTGCTGGTAGCGGAAGGACGCGTCCGCGATCTCGCGCTGCGGAAAGTTCTGCTTGATGGCCTCGACCATGCCGCCGAGCTCGTCGATCCGGGCGAAGTACTCGTACGCCGCCTGCTCCATCTCGTCGGTGAGGGTCTCGACGAAGTAGGAGCCGCCGAGCGGATCGATCGTGTTGGTGACCCCGGTCTCGTGGGCGATCACCTGCTGGGTGCGAAGTGCGATCCGGACCGCCTCCTCGGTGGGCAGGGCGAGAGCCTCGTCGTAGGAGTTCGTGTGCAGCGACTGGGTGCCGCCGAGGACGCCGGCGAGCGCCTCGATCGCGGTGCGGATGATGTTGTTCTGCGGCTGCTGGGCGGTCAGCGAGACGCCGGCGGTCTGGGTGTGGAAGCGCATCCGCTGGGACTCCTCGCGCTTCGCTCCGTAGGTCTCGCGCATCTCGCGTGCCCAGATGCGCCGGGCCGCCCGGTACTTGGCGATCTCCTCGAAGAAG
>DASTAI010000166.1:0-2649 GCA_035712865.1 Solirubrobacterales bacterium | reverse complement strand
TCGTCTGCTCGGTGGGAAACGTCCCACTCGCCGCCGTGCTGTGGTCGGGTGGGCTCTCGTTCGCCGGCGTGATGTCGTTCATCTTCGCCGACCTGATCGTGCTGCCGATCGTCGCCGCATACATCAAGTACTACGGCCGGGGGTACGCACTGCGGATCACGGCGCTGATGTTCGTGACCATCGTGATCTCGGCGCTCATCATCGACGGGCTCTTCAGTCTCGGCGGTCTGATCCCGGACACTCATCCGTCGCGTTCGGACATCTTCGGCTCGGTCGAGCTCGACTACAAGCTGGTCCTGAACGTGCTCGGCGTGGCGATCTTCGCCGCCCTCTTCTGGCTGACCGCGCGCCGCGGCGCGACCGACCCGGTATGCCGGATGAAGGTGGACCGCTCGAAGGCGCTCCGGGTCGGGCACGCGGGCCGCACCCACTTCTTCTGCTCTGAGGAGTGCCGCGACCAGTTCATGGCGGACCCCGACCGGTACACCGGGAGAGAGCCCGGACCCGCCGCGGCGCACGCCGCCGGCCACGCTCATTGATGGAGGCCTCCCAGCAGACCCAGACAGGTCCCGCGCTCAACGGCCTCGCGATCGCGGCGACCAACCACTGCCTCACGGGCTGCGTGATCGGCGAGGTCCTGGGAATGGCGATCGCCGAGGCGCTCGGCTGGGGCAACGTCTCGCAGATCGCGCTGGCGGTCGCCCTCGCCTACTTCTTCGGCTTCCTCCTGACCTCGATGCCGCTGATCCGCGCGCGCCTGGCGCCGCGCACGATCGTCGCCACCGCACTGGCCGCGGACACCGTCTCGATCACGATCATGGAGCTGATCGACAACGGGACGGTGCTGCTGATCCCGAGCGCCCTGGACGCCGGGCTTGGCGACGCGCTCTTCTGGGCGAGCATCGCCGCGGGCTTCGCGATCGCCTATCCGTTCGCGTTCCTAGCCAACCGCCATCTGATCGCGCGCGGGCGCGGCCACGCGGTGATGCACGAGTACCACGACCACTGATTCAGGCGGTCGGGGTCGTCTCGGTCGGGGTGGTGCCCGTGGTGCCGGAGTCGTCCTGAAGCGAGAACGGCGGGTACTTGTCGGTGGCCAGGATCAGCGCGTAGGCCGTGACGCGGTTGCTCCAGCGAAACACCCCGACCACGAAATCGAAGGCCGAGCGCGGGAAGCTGCCCGTGAACAGGATCGCGAACCAGGCGAAGATCACGACGAAGAACGCCGCGATGTGCAGGAAGAACAGCACGAAGTAGTGCGGGATCGCGAGCAGCCACTTGACCAACGGCATCCCGCGGGCCAGGTCGGTCTCTGCGTTCGGATAGTCGATTTCGAGAGCGAGCGCCTGCTGCTCGTCCGTCGAGGGGTACTCGTCCCTGAGCAGGGCGAAATAGATCACGACCCGGTTCGCAAAGCGGAGCAGCTCGCGGTTCCAGTCGAACCACCAGCGCGGGTACTTCTTGCGGAACAGGATCATCAGCAGCGGTCCCGCGAAGAGCAATCCGCCGGCGGCGGCGTAGGTCGTGCCGTTGTCGTCCCAGCCGCCGTAGGTCGCGTGCGCGACGGTCCCGAGCACGATCGCGATCGGGATCACCGTGAAGAGCCGGAAGAAGGTGGTCAGGCGGTTGAGTGGCCGGTCCGGGTACGCCACCGAGTACCGCAACGGATAGCTCTCGTTCATCTCTCGCTCCCTCGTTTGGACGGCGGGAAAAAGCTACGGGCCGTCCCGGACCAACCCGCAGGCGCGATGATTCGGACATGAACCATCGAATCGCCTGGCTAGACGTCTTCGCGGAGCGGCCGCTCGCGGGCAATGCCCTCGCGGTCGTCGACGGCGCCGACGACGTCGACGACGAGGCGATGCTCGCCTTCGCCAAGGAGATGGACCTCTCCGAGACCACCTACGTCCAGTCGGCCGACGCCGAGGGCGCCGACTACCGCAACCGGATCTTCACCGTCGCCACCGAGCTGCCCTTCGCCGGCCATCCCTCACTCGGGACGGCTGTGGCCGTAGCGCGCTGGCGCGGGCTGGACGAGGCGAGCTTCACCCAGCAGACGGCGGCCGGGCTGCAGCCGATCGAGGTGCGCTCGACGGGCGGGGCCTGGCGCGCCGAGATGGTCCAGAACGAGGCCGAGTTCGGCAGCGAGCTCGACTCCGAGGCTCTGATGCACGCGTCGGGGCTGAGTGGCGCCGAGGCGCACCAGGAGCTCGCGCCGCAGATCGTCTCGACCGGACTGCCCACGGCGATCGTGCCGCTCTCGGAGCCCGACTCGCTCGAGCGGGTGCAGCCCGACTTCGCCGCGATCGACGCCGCCCTCGCGGGCACCCAGCCGAGCGTCGGCGAGTCGCCGAACTTCTATCTCGTCTGGGCCGACCTGGAGGCCGGCGAGGCGCGGGCGCGGATGTTCGCGACCATCCTCCCCGGCGGCGAGGACCCGGCGACCGGGTCCGCGGCGGGCCCGCTCGGGGCCTATCTGGCCGAGCGGGCGGGTCTCGAACGGGTGAGGATTCGCCAGGGCGAGGAGATGGGCCGTCCGAGCGTGCTCGAGGTGGAGATGGTGGACGGCCGTCCCCGGGTCGGTGGCGGCGTGATCCCGGTGATCGACGGCGAGGTCAGCCTGTCGGGCTGACGCTGCGGCGCTTCAGC
>DASTAI010000165.1:0-2059 GCA_035712865.1 Solirubrobacterales bacterium | reverse complement strand
CGACATCTTCACCTGGCCGAGAAACTGCCGGACCATCGCCTGCAGGCTGGGAAAGTCGGCGCTCTTCACCTCGATCTGGGCCAGCGGCGCATGCGGTCCGCCCTCGCTCGAGTAGATCGCCAGGTCGGTCTTCGTGCCGCCGATGTCTCCCGCAATCAACATGGCTGCCTCCGTTACCACCACGTCTCGGCCTGGATTCCGTAGGTGAAGCCGCTCGTCCTGTCGGCGTAGGGCACCCCGCCCACGAAACCGCGGAGCCCGTCGGACCAGTGCGCGTAGGTCGCGAACAAGCGCAGCACGGGCCGACTGAAAAACAGGCGGCCGGCACCAACCTGCGCTGCCACGGTGAACTTCTCGAGCCAGCCCTCGTACTGGCCGGTGCCGCTGCGCGTGTGGTCGAACCCCGTCTCCAGGGCGAGGGAGAGAATCTTGGTGAAGAAGAACTCCGGCCGCGCGCCGAAGGAGACCCACTCGTCCCAGCCGGTATCGGGAACGCCGCTCTGCCGCCGCTGGTAGACGAAGATCGGCATGATCGCGAACCGGTCGTTCGGCTGGATGAGAACTTGCTCGGTGATGAGAAGACGCTTCGCGCTGTCCAAGTAAGGAGTTGGGTCGGGGATCGTCGTGCTGAAGTTGCTGGCGGGGCCGGTCCCGTACTGGATTCCAAAGACGTGAAAGCCGCCGAGCCATTCGAGGCGTTGGTGCCGCAAGCCGATGGCGTACCCGGTGCTGCTCGGGATCACCTCGCCCGTCGGCGTGTTGCCACCCCGACTCGTGGCCACGTCGAACCAGAGGCCCAGCGTCCCGCCGGGCGCCTTGACGTCGTAGAGACGCAGATCCAGGTTGCTCCGGGCGTAATTGCCGTGTTGGGTCGTGATGTCGGGCCGGGCGCCGGCGAGGTAAGAGGCGGCCACACTGCCGATCCCGACATTGAGGTCCTCGATGCCTCCGCCGTAACCGCTCATGTCGAGAGGATAGAAATCGTCGATCTCGATGTGCTGGCGGCGGTAAAACCGCTCCCCCGCCCAGAGCTTGAGGTCGGGTTGACTTTCGAAGAGGTTCCCGGCGCGAACGAAGGCTTCGCGGAAACGGAAGTGGTCGTTGAAATCGGGATTGGCGAAGTTTGCGAAGTTCGAAGAGTTGTTGGTGCCCGCCTGGACCAGGACCTCCGTCTTGAACCAGGCCTTGTCGGTGTGTCGCTCCGGGTTCAACCAGTTGTTGACGAGGATCAACTCGGCATACGTCTCGGCCTCGTTGCCCAGCCGGTACTTCGCGTCCGCACCCGGGGCCTGAAACGCGACCTGCTGACCCCCGACGCCGTTCAAGCCGTAGCCGGAGCGGAGGTAGCCGTGGAACTCGAAGAGCCTGGCTTGCGTTTCGAGCCCCTCCATCCGCACATCGGCCTCCCGCAGGAGGTCGTAGGTCGGCGCCGAGGGGAGCTGGCCCTGGTACTGCGCGCCGACGTCGAGCACTCGGCTCAGCAGAGTCTTCGTGGCCGCCTCTCGAGCGACGCGCTCCGCGGTCGCGGCCGCGGTCTCCTTGGAATCCTGGATCTGCTTTTCGAGGGCCGCGATCTGGCGCTGGAGATCCTGCGTGGTCGCTTCGTACTGCTCCTTGAGTTGCTGGAGCTGTCGCTGGAGGTCCTCCGGCGTTTGTCCGCGCGCCGGAAAAGCGCAGGAAGACACGAGTGCCGCCAACCAGAATCGCGCCGGTCTCACGGCCGGCCCACCAGCTCCCGGGCCGTGGCCACGATCCGCTCGGGCTTGAACCCGAACTTCTCCTGAAGGGCCTTTAGGGGCGCGGAGGCCCCGAACGTCTTCATGCCGATGACGCGGCCAACGCTCCCGACGAATCGCTCCCAACCAAAGGTGGAGGCCTGCTCGATCGCAATCCGGGCGGTCACCGCCGGGGGCAGCACGGCGTCCCGGTAGTCCTGCGGCTGTTCGTCGAAGATCTCCCAGGACGGCATGGAGACGACCCGGGAGCGGATGCCCCCCGCGAGGAGCTGCGCGTGGGCTTCGACCGCGAGGCTCACCTCGCTGCCCGAGGCGATGAGGAT
>DASTAI010000164.1:0-16680 GCA_035712865.1 Solirubrobacterales bacterium | reverse complement strand
GCTCGCCGGCGGCAAGCGGATCCGGCCCGTCCTCGCGCTCGCCACGGCGCGGTCGGTCGGCCTCGAAGAGGAGCGGGTCCTGCCGGCTGCCGGGGCGTTGGAGCTGATCCACACGTACTCCCTGATCCATGACGACCTCCCGGCGATGGACGACGACGACCTGCGGCGGGGCATGCCGACCTCTCACGTCAAGTTCGGCGAGAACGTCGCGATCCTGGCGGGCGACGCGCTCTTCGCCGAGGCGATCCGCCTCTTCACCGAGGAGCAGACCGGCCATCCGGCCGCGGTGCTCACCGCCCTGCGGGAGCTGATCACCGCCGCGGGGGTGGGGGGCATGGTCGGAGGCCAGTACATCGACGTGACCGAATTCGATGCGGCGGCCCAGGGGGACTGGGACGCCGCCGTCAACCTCAACGCCTCGCGTCTGCGCGAAATGCACGCCCTCAAGACCGGGCGGCTGATCGCCGCAAGCGTGGGCGTCGTACTCACACTGGGTGAGCTGCCCGAAGATGCCAAAATCCCGTACCGCCGATTCGCAGATGAGCTCGGCGTGCTGTTCCAGATCGTCGACGACATCCTCGACGTCACGGGCTCCGACGAGGAGCTCGGCAAGCCGAGCGGCAGCGACGAAAGGCACGGGAAGCTGACCTACGTGAGCGCTTATGGACTCGAAAAGGCGCGCGAGCTAGCCTCCGAGTCTCACCGGAAGGCCCGTGCCGCCCTCAATGGGGCGGGGCCCCGCACGGACGACCTGATCCGGATAACCAACTTCATCCACACCCGACACACCTGATGCCAGACGAACAGCGCCGACTCGATTCGATCGACTCGCCCGCCGACCTCCACGAGCTCTCCGACGAGCAGCTCCAGGACGTGGCGCAGGAGGTGCGCGAGCTGATCATCGACACGATCGGCGAGATCGGCGGCCACTTCGGCGCCAACCTCGGCACCTGCGAGCTGGCCGTCGCGCTGCACAGCCTGCTCGACTCCCCGACGGACAAGATCCTCTGGGATGTCGGGCACCAGGCCTACCCGCACAAGGTGCTCACGGGCCGGCGCGACCGGCTCGACACGATCCGCCAGTACGAGGGCCTGGCGCCGTTCTGCTCGATCTTCGAGTCCGAGCACGACATCATGGGTGCGGGACACGCCTCGACCTCGATCGGCTACGCGGTCGGCCTGAAGGAGGCGATGCGCAAGGGAATCGGGGAGGACGGCAGGGTCGTCGCCGTGATCGGAGACGGGGCCCTCACCGGCGGCGTCGCCTACGAGGCGCTCCATCACGCCGGCGGGCTGCAGACCCCGATGGTGATCGTCGTCAACGACAACGGCATGTCGATCTCGCCGAACGTCGGCGCGATCTCGCGCTACTTCCAGCGCATGCGCCTGAACAAGCGCCTCTACCAGGCGCGTTCGACGACGGAGGAGCGACTGACTCACCTGCCGCTGGGCCTCGGCCGCCGGATCGACCGGCTCGGGCCCGAGGTGAAGGCGGCGATCAAGGCCTACTTCGCGCCCGGGCTCTTCTTCGAGGAGCTCGACCTCGCCTACATGGGCCCGATCGACGGCCACGACGTCACCGAGCTGCGCGAGGCGCTGCGCAAGGCGCTCGAAGCCGGTCGGCCCGTCGTCGTCCACATCCAGACGGTCAAGGGCAAGGGCTTCGAGCCGGCCGAGGAGGGCGGGCTCGTCGGGATGGAGAAGTGGCACGCCGCGAAGCCCGGCTCGATCGTCAATGGCAAGGAGGCGCCGAAGAAGCCCGTCCCGGTGAAGGAATCGGACTCGCCGGAGAACATCGAGAAGCTCGAGAAGCCCCCTCCCAAGTCGCCGCCGCAGTACACGGCGGTCTTCGCCGACGCATTGGTCGAGGAGGCGAAGCGGGACCGGCGGGTGATCGGCATCACCGCGGCGATGGCGGGGGGCACGGGCCTCAACGAGCTGGCCGAGGCCGTTCCCGAGCAGTCCTACGACGTGGGCATCGCCGAGCAGGATGCGGTCCTCTTCGCCGCCGGCCTGGCGCTCCAGGGAGCGAAGCCGGTCTGCGCCATCTACTCGACCTTCCTCCAGCGCGCCTTCGACCAGCTGGTCCACGACGTCTGCCTCCAGAGCCTGAACGTGGTCTTCGCCATGGACCGGGCGGGGCTGGTCGGCGACGACGGGCCGACGCACCACGGCGCCTTCGACGTCTCCTACTTCCGGCCGCTGCCGAACGTGGTCCTCATGGCCCCCCGGGACGAGGCGATGCTCGTCCACATGCTGCGCACGGCCCTGGCTCATGACGACGGCCCGATCGCCTTTCGCTACCCGCGCGGTGCCGCCGAGGGCGCGCCGCTGCCCGACGTGGCCAGGGAGGTCGAGATCGGCAAGGGCGAGTACCTGCTGCCCGGCGAGAGGATCGCCCTGCTCGGCTACGGCTACGGGGTCCAGGTGGCGCTCGGCGCGGCTGAGATCCTGCGGAACAAGGGCCTCGAGCCCACCGTCGCGGATGCCCGCTTCGCCAAGCCGCTCGACGGCGAGATGGTCGAGAGACTCGCCGCCGACCACGACCTGCTGGTGACCATCGAGGAGAACGTGCTCCCCGGCGGCTTCGGGTCCGCGGTCCTCGAGCACGCAGAGGACACCTTCGCCGACGGCCGCGAGCGTGCCCGGATCCTTCGCGTCGGACTCCCCGACCGCTACGTGACGCACGGCAAGCCGGCCCTGATCCGCGAGGAGGTCGGCTTCACCGGCGAGGCCGTCGCCGAGCGGGTCCTCTCCGCCCTCGGCACCCGCGAGACCGTCTTCCGCTAGTCGGACCCGATTCGGGGAGCGACATCGCTCGCCAGCAGCTCAATCTGGCGCCGCTCGTCGCCGATGGGCCAGAGGTAGACGCGCTCGCAACCCGCCCTCGCGTAGCGGGAGAGCAGTGCGGCGCAATGCTCGGCGGATCCCACGCAGACCTGTTCGCGCAGCACCCCCGGCTCGCGGTTCAGGAGGGGCGCGAGGACCTGGGTGAGCACTCGGTCGGCCTCCGCATGATCCTCGTCGACCCGCGTCCACATGCTCGCGAGTCCGTTGGGAAACCCCTCCACCTGGCGGCCGTTGTCGGCGAGCTCTCTCGCCAGTGTCTTGCGGCCTTCCGAAAACTGCTCGGGCGTGGTGTTGTACGCGGAGGCGAGCCAGCCGTCGCCAGAGCGGGCGACGCGGCGCAGGCCGGCCTTCGAGCCCCAGCTTGCAATCCAGATCGGTATCTCACGGCCGGGGGACGGAGCGAGCTCAAGGTCGAGCGGGGTCCGGTAGTAGCGCGGTTCCTCAGGGCCGGGCTCGCCCTTGAGCAGCATTCGAAGAGTGGCCACCGCCTCGTCGAGACGCTTCCAGCGCTCGTCGTAGGGAACGCCGAGGGCGTCGTAGTCGCGTTCCGAGGAGCCCGGCCCCAGCGCCGCGATCAGCCGTCCCCCAGAGAGTACGTCGAGAGCACCCAGGGTCTTCGCCAGGGGAACGGGCCCCCGGAGGACCGCCAGCGAGACGGTGGTGGCGATGGCCATGTCGCCGGTGCGTTCGATGACACTCGCCAGGGCGGTCGGACCATCGAGCCAGGGCCTCTGGAAGATGAAGTGGTCGTTGACTGAGACGGCGGAGAAGCCCTGTTCGCGCGCCGCGTCGACGGTCTCGGCCAAACGCTTGAAGGAGAGCGGATCGCTCTGGAACTGCATCACAGGCAGGTGGATGCCGAGGTCCACGGGCCGATCAAATCAGCCCGGAGGGTCTACTCGTCCAACCTTGCGCTCTTCAGCGCCTCGGCCCGGTCGTAGTAGCTAACGAATTCCGAGCATCTGCCCTGTTCGAAGCTCAACACGTGGGCGACCGGGACGTCGACGTCCACGCCGCTGCCGCGGCCTCGTGCGTGGGCGTGAAGGAAGACGACGACCTTGTCGCCGACTTCCATGAACCGCTCGGGCTCATGGCGAAAGCTCTCCCAGTCCTCCTGCAGGGAGGTCAGGTACTCGCGCACCTCCTCTCGACCGCGTATCGGCCGGCCGCTGAGGCTCGCGAGGTGAGGTCGCCACTCGACATCCGGATCGCATTCCTCGATCACCGCATCGACATCTCCACGATTGCGCGCGTCATAGATCCTCTTCGCGGTCGCCACGTTCTCCTGCGACATGCCGCGGGATTATGTCGGGACGGCTAACCTGACCGGCGTCGGCGACCGCCCTCTGCACAGCGCGCCGGATGGGGGATGGGGCAGGCGACCGGGCTCGGCCGGGTCGCTCGGTGACTGACCCAGGAGAGGTGATCGCATGTCCTATCTGAGCTGTGTCGATTGCGGGCTGACACTGTTCGACCGCAATCCGCTGACGTCCCCTCGGCACTGCCCGCGCTGCCGTCGACGTGGCTTGACGGTCGAGCTCGAACCGGGGGCCCGGGAGGCCCCGTCATTCAGCGACGGAGTGCTGCGGCGGGGCGACGGAGCCCGTCGAGACGGGCGAGACGTCCGAGCGTCGTGAGGGCGGCCAGGGCGCGCGGCGCGAGTGCGATCGCGAGCACGTCGAAGAGCACGTAGACCCCCGCGATCCCGCTCGGCGGGTTGCCGGCGGGCAGTGGAGTCTCGGGCGTGGTGGCGGCCCAGTGCCAGGCGCCGATCGAGGTTCCGTAGATCTCCAGGAAGCCGACGACGAGGAACACTCCCGCGTAGATCGCGGGCGCCCGGCCGCGCAGCAGCACGTAGATGAGCAGGGCGCCGGTGATCGCCCCGAGGACGTCGGTGCGCCCGAGGAAGGCCAGGCCCGCGAGGCCCCAGGCGGCGACGATGGCGACGACGGCCCGCAGGAACGCGCGCCGGTGCCGGCGAACCGGCGCCGACTGGCTGATCCGCAGTCCCGCCAGGAACACCAGCCCATGTCCCGGGGGAACGAAGGCCGGGAGGTTGTCGAGCCGATAGGTGTAGGCGCCGAGCACGATCGAGCCGAGCAGCTCGCCGCAGGTGGCCACCGCGACGACGAGGAGCACCCGCAGGCGGTCCTCGGAGCCGAGGGAGATGCAGGAGGCGATCAGGATCGCCCAGGTCGCGGCGCCGAGCAGAAGCTGCTCGTCGCGGCTCGCGAAGTGGTCGAGGGCGAGGAACGTCGCGATCACGCAGAGGACCATCGCCGCGAACGGCAGCGGCTCGGACAGCGTGCGCTTGTCTCCTCTCCCCATCCTCGACCGACCCTGCGTGGACGAATGGCGATTGGATCATCCCGTCGGGGGCACTGTCAAATGAGAAACTCCGCGCGGTGATCGAACGGCCAGTGTTCATCGTCGGGCCGCCGCGATCGGGAGGGACGGCTCTCCTCCGCTCGCTGGCGCGTGCGCCCGGCATCTTCACGGCCAGGGCCCCGGTCCTCGACGGCATCTTCGAGCTCGAGCCCGAGAACCGCGACTGGGACAGCAACAGGCTCACCCAGAGCGACGTCGAGTCGCGAGCGGTGGAGGAGCTCCGCGGCCGGCTGAAGGGGGCTCTCACCGACAGCTCCGGGAACCAGCCCGGGCTAGATGCGACCGGGCTGCGCTGGGTCGACGGCCAGCCGCGAAACGCGCTTCGAGTTCCCTTCCTGGCCGCGGTCGCGCCCGACTCCCAGTTCGTCTACATCCACCGCGAGCCCGCGGAAACGGTTCCCGCGATGCTGAATGTCTGGAAGGCCGGGAAGCGGGTCAGCTATCCCCAGCTCCCCGACTGGCCCGGACCGCCGTGGGCGATGCCACTGGTTCCCGGCTGGAGAGACCTCGCCGGCAGGCCGCTGGCGGAGATCGCCACCGAGCAGTGGCTGCGCCTGGTCGGCACCCTGCTCGAAGACCTGGAGGCACTGCCGCCGCAGCGCTGGTGTGTGACGGACTTCAAGGCGCTGCTCAACGACCCGATGCGCGAGCTGGATCGGATCTGCGAGTTCGTCGCGATCGAGTCGTCCGAGGAGGTGACGCGCCCTCTGCGCTCTCTGCGCGACCAGTTGGCGGTCTCGGACGGCGACTCGGGCCCCGAGGTGCCGACCGAGCTCGAGGAGCTGCTGCCGCGGACCGCCGAGCTCGCCGAACGCTCCCGTGAGCTGCTGGCCCGGCCGGTGCGCGCGCCACGGACCGCGAAGTGGTCTGCGCCGTCGGATTCGCCGCTCCGCAGCGTCTACACGCAGAGCTTCCCCGAGTTCCTCAATCAGCTGGGCAGCTCGATGCTCGTCTCCACCTACCAGACGGGGAAGCTGATCTGCGCCCGCCATGACGGCGGGCAGCTGAACACCCACTTCCGGAACTTCTCGCGGCCGATGGGCCTCGCGGTGGCGCCGGGACGGATCGCGATCGGCACTCGCGCCGAGGTTCTCGACTACCGGAACTTCCCGGCCGTCGCCCCGAAGGTCGAGCCCCGCGGCAAGCACGACGCCTGTTTCCTGCCGCGGAACAAGCACTTCACCGGCGACATCCGCATCCATGAGATCGACTTCGCCCAAGGCGAGCTCTGGCTGGTCGCAACGAACTTCTCCTGCCTGGCGACGCTGGATGCCGAGCACAGCTTCATCCCCCGCTGGAAGCCGCCGTTCATCTCACAGCTGACCTCCGACGACCGCTGCCACCTCAACGGCCTCTGCGTGATCGACGACGAGCCGAGCTATGTCACCGCGCTCGGGGAGACCGACACCCCGGGTGGGTGGCGTGAGAACAAGGCGAGCGGGGGGATCCTGATGGACGTCGAGACGGGCGAGATCGTGCTCAGCGGCCTGTCGATGCCGCACTCCCCGCGCTGGTTCGAGGACCGGCTCTGGGTGCTCGAGTCTGGGAAGGGCACGCTCTCGGTCGCCGACCTCGAGGCCGGGACGGTCGAGACCGTGGCCGAGCTGCCCGGATTCACCCGCGGGCTCCTCTTCGCCGGCGGGCTCGCCTTCGTCGGGCTCTCGCAGGTGCGTGAGACCGCGACCTTCGGCGGGCTTCCCCTGATGGAGCGGCTCGACGAACGGCTCTGCGGCGTCTGGGCGGTGAACCCTCGGACCGGTCAGATCGCCGGTTTCCTCAGGTTCGAGGAGATGGTGCAGGAGGTCTTCGACGTCGCGCTCCTCACCGGGCTCCGCTATCCGGAGATCGCGGAGGAGGGCTCGGACGCGGCGACCAACTCGTTCGTCCTGCCGGAGGCTCAGCCGGCCGCCGGATGACGCCGATCTCCCGCGGAACCTGGCTGGCGCTGATCGCGATGGGCCTCGCGGCCTTCGTGCTGGCGAACGACTTCTCCGCCATCAACGTCGCGATCCCGCAGATCGAGAAGGACTTCGACACCAGCGTCACCACCACCCAGTGGGTGGTGAACGCCTACGCCCTGACCTTCGGCGTCCTGCTTGTCACCGGGGGCCGCCTGGCGGACATGTTCGGGCGCCGGCGCGCCTTCTTCATCGGGACGGCGATCTTCGCCGTCTTCTCGGTGCTCGGCGGGTTCTCCCAGACCGAGGCGGAGCTGATTGCGACGCGAGTGGTCATGGGAGTCGGCGGCGCGCTGATGTGGCCGGCGATCCTGGGGATGACCTTCGCGGCGCTGCCGAGCGACAGGGCGTCGCTGGGGGGCGCGCTGATCCTCGGTGTCTGCGGCCTCGGCAACGCCGCCGGGCCGCTGATCGGTGGAGCCCTCACCGACCTGCTCAGCTGGCGCTGGATCTTCTTCCTCAATCTGCCGGTCGCGGCGCTCGCCGCCTTCGTCACCTGGCGCGAGCTGCACCAGCCCCGGCCCGAGGTGGAGGACACCCGGATCGACTACGCCGGGATCGCGACCGTCTCGGTCGGCCTGGTGTCGCTGCTCCTTGCGTTCGACCAGTCCACAGACTGGGGCTGGGGGGACCCGCGGATCATCGGCCTGATCTCCCTCTTCGTGGTGCTGATGGTCGCGTTCGCGACGATCGAGCGCCGTGCGGGCGAGCATGCCCTGGTGCCGCGCGACGTGATCGAGAATCGCGACTTCGCCTACACGTGCGGGGCGATCGTGCTGATGTCGGCGGTCTTCTTCGCGGCGATGCTCTATCTGCCGCAGATGATGATCAAGGTCCTCGGCTACTCCGCGGTCGGGGCGGGCGCCGGGATGCTGCCGATGATGGCGACCTTCGCCGCGGTCTCCTTCTCGGCCGGGAAGCTCGCGGACCGGTTCGGGGGCAAACCGCTGCTCGTCCTCGGATCGCTCTGCATCGTGCTCGGCGCGGCGCTGATCGCGATCTTCTCGGGGCAGCAGGCCTACGGGGCGCTGGTGCCCGGCTTGGCCGTCCTCGGTCTCGGCATCGGGCTCTTCTATCCGACCGCCACCACCGCCGGAGTGACGGCCCTCGACGAATCACGCCGCAGCCTCGCCGGCGCGATCATCTACATGGCCCAGATCGCCGGCGGCTCGGTCGGCCTCGGCCTGACGACGGCGATCTTCGTCAGCGCCAGCGACGGCGCCACCAGCGGCGCCGGCTTCGTCGACGGGATCCAGACGGCCTTCGCGGTCGACGCCGCCCTCGCGGTCGGCGGCTTCCTCATCGCCACCTTCCTGATCCAGGGACGGCTGCACCTGCCGCGCCTGGTCCGGCCGGCCTGGGCCGGCCACTCACCGCGCGGCCACGGGCCGTAGCGGCCAGCCCCGCCGGCCCAAGACTCGGCCTCTGTAGATTCGGCCCATGGCGTCCGACTACGCGATCAAGAACTTCGAGGAGATCGAGCCGAGCGGCGGCGACGGGATCGACGGCCGCTTCTCTCGGAAGTTCCTCGATTCCACCGAGCTCGGCGTCAAGCTGGACGACGAGGTCATCGAGATCAGGCAGTGGGATGTGATCCGCGTCGCGCCGAACGTGGCGCGTGGATTCGAGGCGGGTCCCGACGGTCTCGAGATCATCGCCGCCGGTGGCAGCAAGCCCGAGGGCGGGGACGGCTCGCTGGTCGAGGACCCTGGTCCGGCGACAAGTAGTCCAATCTCCGCTTCTCACCCAAGACAGCGACGCCTCCAACGCAGCGTTCTTCACGCCGGCCTACTGGATCTGCAAATCCTTGCCGGGACCGCCCTTCAGCTTGTCCTTGCCCTTGCCGCCGAGGAGCGTGTCCTTGCCCTTGCCGCCCAGCAGCGTGTCCTTGCCTTTGCCGCCACAGAGGCCGTCCTTGCCCGCACGTCCCTTGAGAGCGTCCCTTCCGCCGAGACCGAGGATGCCGTCGGCCTTCTTCGTGCCGACCAGCGTGTCCATGCCGGAGGTGCCGACCCGGTTGACCACCCGCCCGCCGCATCTCGCGAACTCGTACGCGCCGATGTCGGGGCTCCTGCGGGGAACGCCACGTTGGTCGGCCGGCGTGACGCCGTTGCCGCCCGCGTTGATCGCCGGGCTGCCGGCGAGCAGAGCGTGCGTGAGGGTGGGGCCGCCATTGTTCGCGAGCGGTCCAAGCAACGGTTTGACCTTGGTCTTGTCGCCGCCCCGCGGCGCGAAGCCGCAACCGGTGCGGTCCGCGATCAGGTTATTCCCCTGCGAGATCGGGCTGCCACTGCAGTCGGGCGACGCGCCAACGCCTGGCGCCGAGATGTCTTTGTTGCCGGCGATGATCGTGTTCCTGAGGTTGACCGTTCCCTTGGCCACCACGCCTCCACCACCACCGCCGTTTCCATCGGTGTCGGCGGTGTTGCCGGTGATCGTGACGTTGTTCAGGTTTGCCTGTCCGCCGGGGCCCTGGTCCAGGCCGCCGCTGTCATTCTCGGCGCGGTTGCCGGAGATCGTTACGTCGGTGAGCACCATGGTGGCCGTGCTGGTATTCGCGATCCCGCCGCCAAAGCTCGCGGTCGTCTCGTTCCCGGTCACGGTCGCATTCGAGAGGTTGAGACTGGCCTCGTTGCGAATTCCGGCTCCCGACTGCGCTGTCCTGCCGTTCCTGATCGTGATGCCCGATGCAGTCAGGTTCCCGGTCGGGAGCACATGAACGACGCGGTCGATCCCGTTCCCGTCGATCATCGCCGGCGCGAGCCCGGTGTGCGTGATCGTCAGCGGGCCGGCGACGTCCAGATCCCCCTCCAGGCTGCCGTCGCCGGTCGTGCCAGGCGGAATCGAGAGTGCGTAAGAGCCGGCGCTGAGGGGGATCGTGTCCGCACCGCCGCCCGCCGGACAGCCGCCGAACGCAGCGTCGGTGTTTGCGGCGAGGATGGCCTCGCGCAAGGCGCAGCCCGCTCCTCCTCCGTTCTCGTCGCCGAACGTGTTGGGCGTGATCACCGCCCCGCGTGCCGGTGAGCTCAACAGCAGTGCGCCCATTGCTCCCAGTACGCCAACCATTCCCAGCCGCCTCGCCGTGCGCATAACCAACCTGCCTCCCTTTCGGACTGCCAGCTCTCCTGCCTGGAGGCAGTTCTAGCAGAGCCCTCGGGGAATGGGCGCCGGCTCCGACTCCGCTCAGGTCGAGCGTGCCGGGTCCCATCTGGCCTCCCGGCGGTCGGGTGGGTGGAGGTCCTTCGAACCACGCGCACTGAGGGGCAAGCATCTGCCCCGCCTGGGGGTACCTATCTCCCGGCCCCAACATTCGATTACGCGACCACACTTGCCATCGTGAAGGGCACGTCCGAAGCCGGGGTGGCCGGCCTGGTGGCCGTGCGGATCACGTGGATAACGGCGATCTTGGTTTGCACGGTGGCGATCCTGATCGGTCTGGTCTCCGGCACCGGTAGCGGCAATTCCGCGCAACAGTTTCCAGGGTTCGCGTTCAGCGGGGGGCTCAGCGTTGGCCGCGATTCCCCGCAGCAGTCGCCCGATTCCGCGTCGTTTGACCCGGCCGCTACGACTGTGGGCGCAGCGGCGCACCACGATCGCAAGGGCCGGGCCATGAAGGGAGCCGCTGGGGACCGTCATTACACGTCGGGCGTTCCGACTCGGTCGGGGAGTCAGTCGGAGGGCACCGGTGGCAGAACGCCCGAGATCACACGCCGGCCGAAGCCCCCACAGGCACCACAGGGCGGCCCCGTAGAGGCCCCGCAGGCGCCATCGGGGGCCCCGTCGAAGCCGCCGCAAGCCCCTCCGGTGACCCCGCCGGACTCCTCGCCGGCGCCACCGGTGACCCCGCCGGACTCCTCGCCGGCGCCACCGGAGCCCTCACCGGCGCCACCGGTGATTCCGGCCCCATGAGCATCGCCAGTCTCGCTGAAAGTTTCGGCCCCATTGAAGCTGAGCACTGATGTGCAAGTCGGTCGTTTTCCGAGTGAGCCTTGCAGCGTCCTTGGTCGCGACGTTTCTGTTCGCAGCGACGGAACCCGCGTTTGCGGGCCAAAGTTCCGCTCAGACCTTCACGGCGGGTATCACTGGCGGCTTGGACCGAGCCGACCTGTTGCTCCGCAAGGCGGGCAGCCCCGTCGAACCCATCACCGTTGAGATACGCGACGCGGCCGGTGGTCAACCCGGTACAGCAGTTCTCGCAAGCGCGAGCATTCCGATGTCGGCCCTAGGAAGCAGTCCAGAGTTCGTTCCGGCCACCTTCGCCACGCCCGCGGCCGTGACCGCCGGCACTCAGTATGCCCTCGTCGCCTACACCACGCACGCGACCAATGACTGTTGTGGGTGGAGCTATCAAGACGCTACGGACCCGTATTCAGGGGGTGCGGGGTTCAATAGCAACACGGTCCCCCCGCAGGCGCCCTGGAGTACCCAGGGAGGGGGGGATGACTATTCGTTCACGACCTACGTTGATGGGACGCTGGATCAGCAGCAGTCCATGTCGAATAAAGAAGCCGGGTTGTTTGCCACTCCGCCGGTTGTGCCCACTCCGCCGGTTGTGCCCACTCCGCCGGTGTCTCCCCCTGGCTCGGGAGCCGCGAAAGCGGTCACACAGCAGATCGCCTACACGCCGTTCAACGGTGCGGGGAAGATCGTCGTCTCCGCAGGGCACAGAAAGAAGGGCAAATGCTTCTCGCAATCACTCAAGGCCAGCCGGCCGGGAGTGGTGCGCTGCCTTCGCCACAACCAGCTCCTCGACCCCTGCTTCAAGTCACCAAAGGTGCGACGCGTTGTCGTCTGTGTGTCTGTGCCTACCTCCGTGGCGGTGCGGCTGAAGGTGCCCCGCGTCCCGAAAACGCGAGGCCCGTACCTCCACAACGCATGGGCCGTCACCGTGGCAGGGGGCGCGTGCCCTCTGATCGCTGGGGCGACGACAGTCTCGCCATACGGACGCCTGAACTACGCCTGTCCAGGCCAACTCTTCCTCTTCGGCAATCCGATTCCCCACGATCCAGACTGGGTCATATGGGGCGGCTACGACTCCCAAGGAGCCGACGCACAGCAGCTCCCGATCGGCACAGTCTGGTACTGATCCGGCTACTCCGCATAGAAAGCGTTGGTGCAGCTCCGGGGCTTTGGCTAGGCGCGCTAGTCGTGACCCGGCGGATCATCGGAGCCGCCGCCACTGCTTGGGTTCGCGCCGCTGCTCCCGCTCCCATTGCTGCCGCTCCCACCGTGGTCGTCGCCGCCGGAGGTGATGGTGCCGCTGGAGGAGCCGCTGGAGCCGCTGCTCCCGGAGGAGCCCGACTGCTTCCGATCCCCGCCGTGGTCGTCGCCTCCGCCTCCGGAGCCGGAGGAGGATGAGGGCCCGGAGTCGTCCGAGCCCGAACCGGACGAGCCGTCGTCCGAGCCGGAGAGCCCGGACGACCCGGAGTCGTCTCCGGCGGCGTCGTCGCTGCCGGAGAGGCCGCCGTGGTCATCGTTGCGGTCCTCGATCTCCCGAGCGGGCTTTGGCTTCGGGGCGCCCGCGGCCAGCGAAACAGGCTGGGCGGAGAGCCCGATGTCGCGCCCCGAGATCGCGTTGGCCGCCAGCGCGATGGCGCCGGCAGCGACGATCCCGGTGATTCCGAGGAGGACGGTGAGGATCCGCTCCCTGGTGGTCATGCGATCACCGTAGGGGCCGCGAGTTAGGAGTTGGCAAAGTCTCGCCGGGCAGTCTGACCTCGGCGCGGACGAGCCCGCCGTCGGCGTTCTGGATGCGGGCGGTGCCGCCGCGGCGATGCGCGAGAGCCGCCACGATCGGCAGCCCCAGGCCGGTGCCCTCACGGCGGCCGCTGCCGCGATAGAAGCGCTCGAAGGCTCGGCGGCTGAGCTCGGGATCGATCGGCCCCGACTCGCTGACCACCCCGATCATGCCGGACCCGTCGACGCGATCGGTTTCGACCGTCACGGTCGAGCCGCGCGGTGAGTACTTGAGCCCGTTTTCGATCAGGTTGTCGAAAATCGCCGCCAGCTCGGTGTCGCCGGCGCGAACGACTCCGCCGCCCAGATCGTCCAGCCGGATCCCGTGCCCGCTCTCGTCGGCGGGGCCGCGCCAGCGCTCGATGGCATCTCGTGCCGCGCGGGTCAGGTCGGCCGTCTCCTCCTCGGCGGGCTGCTCGGTCGAGGCGAGCTCGAGCAGGTCCGAGACCAGTCCCTCGAGCCTGGTGCTCTCACGCTCCGCAGCCTCGAGCTCACGGTGCACCGCCCCGTCGTCGGTCTTCACCCCGGCGGCCTCGAGGCGAAGCCGGAGTCCCGTGAGTGGGGTACGGAGCTGGTGTGAGGCGTCGGCGACGAATGCGCGCTGCGACTCGAGGACGGCGTCGAGGCGGTCGGCCATCTCGTTGAACTCCTCCGCCACCTCCACCTGCTCGCTTGAGCCGCGCACCGGCGCGCGCGCCTCGCTGTCTCCCGCGGCTCGCCGCCGCGCGGCTTCCCCGAGCGACCGCAGGGGTCGCGCAATTGACCCGGCGAGGATCCAGGCGACGCCCAGTCCGAGAATCAGGGCGAGCAGCCCGACCCCGATCAGCGCGAGGACGTCCTGCCGGACCTGGCTGTGGACGGCGTCGAGGCTCTGCTCGACCTCCAGTGCGCCGATGGTGCGGCCGTTGCGGACGATCGGGACGGCTGTCGAAAGCACGTCGCGTCCCTCGTGGTGCCGGCCCTGCGCGATGTTCCCCCGCAGCGCCTCGCGCGCGATGGGATCGTCGGTCGGCGCGCCGTCGCCGGTTCCCTCCGAGCTGGCGATCTGGATGCCGCTGCCGTCGATAACGAAGACGAGCCCGTCGAGGTTGGCGGCCGCCTGGGTCGCGAGCTGCTGCACCCGCTCGGGCCTTCGCATCTGATCGGCCACGTTCGCCGCGGCGACCTGGGCCTGAGCGGCAGAGTCGGCCTCCACCTCGGCGTTGACCCGATCGCTGACGTTGATCGAGAGGGGGACCTCGAGGGCGACGATCACCACCAGCAGCGTGTAGGCGAAGGCCGCGAGCAGCCGGGCGCGCAGACTCATGCGGTCCCTAGACCTCGTCGTTTCCGGAGAACCTGAACCCGACGCCGCGCACCGTGTGGATGTAGCGCGGCTCCTTCGGGTCGTCGTCCAGCTTCTTGCGGAGACCGCTGATGTGGACGTCGAGCGTCTTAGTCGAGCCGAACCAGTTCATGTCCCAGACCTCGTCAATCAGCGCCTCCCGCGTGAGGACCGAGCCGGCGCTCTCCATCAACACCCGGAGCAGCTCGAACTCCTTGCGCGAGAGCTCGATCGGCTCGCCCCCGAGCCGCGCTTGGTGCTTCGCGGTGTCGAGGCTGAGGTCCCCGATCGTGATCGGCTCGTTGCCGTCGCCGCTCGGCTCCGGGGCGGACCGTCGTCGGACGGCTCGCACCCGCGCGACCACCTCCCGCGCAGAGAAGGGCTTGACGATGTAGTCGTCGGCGCCCAGCTCGAGGCCCGTGACGCGGTCCGCCTCGGCGCCCCGGGCGGTGAGCATGATGATCGGGACCCGGCTCTCCTTCCGCAGCTCCCGGCAGACGTCGAGCCCCGAGCCGTCCGGCAGGCCGATGTCCAGCAGCACCAGGTCCGGTTCTGCGGTGGCGGCCTTCTCCAGCGCCTCAGCGGCGGTCCCGGCGACCACGGCGTTGAAGCCCTCGCGCTCGAGGGCCTCCCCGAGGGGCTCGGTGATCGCCTCCTCGTCCTCGACGAGCAGGATCGATGGGCGCTGGGACGAGACGTTCACAGCGCCCTAAGGCTAGGGGTGGAGGGAGAAACGGATTGGGGCCGGTGGCCGCTCCCGCGGCCACCGGCCCCGCACCGGCTCTCGGCGTTCAATGGTGCTTCCGAGATTGGTTCGTCTCTAGTCGTCGTCCGAGCCGCCCGAGTGACTGGACCCGGAGCCGGAGCTGCCCGACCCGGAGTTGCCGGAGTCGCCACCGTGGTCGTCGCCGACGTCATGGCCGGGGCCGTCATCGGCACCGTGGCCGCCGTGGTCGTCACCGACGTCGTGGTTCGGGCCGTCGTCGCTGTGCGAGTTGCCGGGCCCCGAGTTCTGGGAGCCAGGCCCCGAGTTCTGGGAACCCGGTCCGCCGTTGCCGTGCTCGCCGGGGTTGTCGTCGCCGGCGTCGTGGCCCGGGCCGTCGTCCGTCGTGGTCGTCTGCCCGTTGCCGACCTGATCGTCGTTGCCATTGTCCTCCGGCCGCTGGGGGCCGGCGCAGCGCGGGTCGTTGGCGTGCTCGGCTTCGTCGCACGGGCCGCTCACGTCACCGGTGGTCGTGCTGCCGGTGGTGCCAGTGGTGTCCGCCGCAACCGCCTTGCTCGGCGTGCTGTTGTCCGCCGGCGCCGCCATCACGTACGCGGCCCCTCCGACGAGGATGCCGACCAGGACGGCCACAAGCGTCTTCGACATGGTGCTCATTCGATCCCTCCTTGGGAAGTTCGTTCTGGCGGCCACTATCGGCGGCCCGCGTCAGACGATGCCCAGGGGCAGGGAAGGGAACGGCAAGCGAAGGGTTAAGCCTTCGTAAGCCGGCGCGGCCGGAGTGGGAGCCGACTGGGTGGTCGTCGGCCAGAGGATCATCAGCACCGGCAGGGACGGCATCGAGGTGGCCGCCAGGACGGCCGCCGTCTTCACGCTCGAGGGCGGAAAGATCACCTACTGGAAGACGTTTCAGACCAGGGAGGAGGCGCTGGAAGCCGCTGAACTTTCGGCATAACTCATAGAAACGGGCCTCCGAAGGCGGTAAGCGGATGGCTCACTCTCCAGCGCTGCTTTGCAGTGGAAAGCGCGGCATTGAACCTCCAGGGGTAGACATGTCACCGCCGCCTTGGGCAACAATTTCCCAGTTCCAAAATCGGTCTTCGGGAAATACCGAGATCACCGTGAACAGCAGCTCGGAATCCACGTTGGCCGGCCTTGTGGCCGTGCGGATCACGTGGATAACGGCGACCGCGGTCTGCGTGGTGTCGATCCTGATCGGGTTGCTAGCCGGCACCGACGGCGGCGGTTCCTCGCCGGGGTTCCCCGGGTTCGGGTTCAGCGGCGGCGGCGATTCCTCGCAGGATTCCTCGCAGCAGTTGCCCGAGCTGGCGTCGTTTGATCCAGCAGCTGCGATCTTCGGCGCTGGGGCCCAAAGGAAGGCAAAGAGGACAAGGACCGCAGCGGCGCAGGATAATCGCAGCGGGCGGACCAAGTCGCAGGAGGATCGCAGCGGGCGGACCAAGGAGGGAGCTCTTGGCGAGGGTCATTCCAGGTCCGGCGGTCCGCCTCGGTCGGGGAGTCATCGGCAGGGCGCCGATGGCAGCAAGCCTGTGGGCACACCCTCGTCGAATCATCCCCAGGCGCCCTCGGTGAGCCCGCCGAAGCTTCCCCAGGCGCCGTCGGTGAGCCCGCCGAAGCTTCCCCAGGCGCCGTCGGTGAGCCCGCCGAAGCTTCCCCAGGCGCCCTCGGTGAGCCCGCCGACG
>DASTAI010000163.1:0-3213 GCA_035712865.1 Solirubrobacterales bacterium | reverse complement strand
CGCGGGAGACGCGAAACATCCTGCTCCGGCCCTGCTCGGGGAGGCCGAGACCGTCGCGATAGAACGCGACGACGTCCTCCAGCCGCTCGGTGTGGCGCCCGATTCGGAGCTGCATCAGGCGGTCAGCAGGCCGGCTCCCTCAGCGGCAAGGCTGAGCGCAACGGCGTCTTCAATGACCGCCACGGCCGGATCCGGCACCTGCTTCGCCAGTTGCGCCCGTAGGTCGTGACCGATCTTCGCCGCCACGATGGCGCTCGCGGCTCCCATGCCGGCCGCCGGAAGCCAAGGTGCTCGCCGGGTCTGGGCGAAGAGACCCGCTGCCAGCCCCCCCAGGACCAGCCGGCCGACGATCCCCTGCGGCTCGAGCCTGCTGGGGGTGTTCGGCAACTTGTCGGCGATCAGCTCGCCGACTGCGGCAGCCACCAACACCCGCCTGGTCCACGGTTGCCGGACGATCGGCGGCAGGGAGGGGTCCGAGCGAACCGCGATGGCCGCCACACCCATCTGGCTGCGGAGGCCGGATGCGGCACCGAGCAACAGGCTTCCTCCGACCGCCTCCCGCCACGACCTCCGCTTTCGCTTCCGGAACCATTCCATAGGGATCCAGCCCGCAGGGTAGTCCCCGCCCCGGCCCGGCCCATGGCACGATGCGCCCGTGGAAACGGGGAGTGAGACACAGCGTCTGAGGCTCGGCGCATCCCTCCGCCAGGAGGACCGCGTGCTCCCTCTCGAGCTCTTCTTCGACCTCGTCTTCGTGCTGGCGCTCACCCAGTGCACGACGCTGATGTCGCGGAACAGCACTTGGGCGGGGCTCGGCGAGGGCATGCTGATCCTCGCCCTGCTCTGGTGGTCCTGGGTCGGCTACGCCTGGCTGACCAGCGTCATCGACCCCGAGGAAGGCGGCGTCCGGATCGCGCTCTTCGCCGCGATGGCCGGCTTCCTGATCGCGGGGATCTGCATCCCTGAGGCCTTCGGGAGCCTGGCGACGGAGTTCGCCATCGCCTACGGAGCGGTCAGGTTCGCCCAGAACTTCCTGCTCGCGATCGCCGGCCGTGACGATCCGAGCTTCCGGCGCTCGGTGACGGGGCTCTCGATAGGGACCGCCATCGGAGTCTCGCTGCTCATCGTGGGGTCATTTCTCGACCCGGGGTTGCGGGCGGCGGTCTGGGGAGTCGCCCTCGTGCTCGACATGGGCGAGCCCTACCTGTTCGGCTCGGAGGGCTGGCACCTGATCCCGGGGCATTTCGCCGAGCGCCACGGTCTGATCGTGATCATCGCCCTCGGCGAGTCGATCGTCGCGATCGGGCTCGGCGCGGGGTCGCATCTGACCTGGGGCATCGCGGCGGCCGCCGCGCTCGGGATCGGGGTGGTCGCGGCCCTCTGGTGGACCTACTTCGACATCGTCGCGCTGGTTTCCGCGCGCCGGCTGATGAGGGCGCCAGAGGGCCAGGTGCAGAATGAGCTGGCCCGCGACTCCTACTCCTACATCCACTTCCTCCTCGTCGCCGGGATCATCCTGCTCGCGCTGGGGCTGAAGAAGTCCCTCGGGCATCCAACGGATGCCCTCGAAGACGTCCCGGCCTTCGCGCTCGTCGGCGGCATCGCCGTCTACCTGCTCGGCCTGGTCGCCTTCCGCTACCGGCACGTGCGAACCGTCAACTGGCACCGGTTCGGGCTCGCCATTCTGCTCTTCGCGCTCTTCCCGGTGGCGACCGAGCTCTCGGCGCTCGCGATGCTGGCGCTCCTCAACCTGGTGCTCTGGGTGCTCGTCGCCTATGAGACCCGCGGTTACGGGGAGGGCCGCGCCGAAGTGCGCCACGGGAACGCTGCTCCGGGCGTCCAGGAGCCTGCCTGAGATCGAGCCGGTACCCGGCCTAGAGTCCCGCCGATGCTGCAGTTGCCGCTAGGGACGATCGCAGTGGCGGCCGGTGTCGACGAGACGTCCGCGCTCGTCATCGTCATCGCTGCAGCGGTTGCGGGGGTGATCGTCCTCGCCCTCTCCCCCCGCCTGACGATCCCGGTGGTCGTCCTCGAGCTCCTGCTGGGCATCGTCATCGGCCCGCAGGGCTTCGATCTCGCAAAGGTCGACCCCACCACCTCGCTCCTGGGCGACCTCGGCCTGGGGATGCTCTTCTTCTTCGCGGGCTACGAGATCGACTTCGACCGCATCAAGGGCCGCCCCCTCGAGCTCGCCGCCCTGGGCTGGGCGATTTCGCTCGCGCTCGCCTACGGGATCGGCGGCGTGCTGGCTGCCGTCGGGATCATTCTCTCGTTCCTCTACACGGGCTCCGCGATGGCGACCACCGCCATCGGCACGCTGATCCCGATCCTCAGCGACGCGGGCGAGATGAGGACGAGGTTCGGGACCTTCCTGCTCGGGGCGGGCGCCATCGGCGAGTTCGGACCGATACTCCTGGTGACGCTGATCCTCTCCACCGGGCATCCGCTGCACGAGGCCCTGATCCTGGTGCTCTTCATCGCCCTGGCGGTGATCACCGGCCTGCTGGCGGTGCGTTCGGCCTGGAAGGGATGGCCGCTGGTGGAGAAAACCTTCGAGACCTCGAGCCAGCTGGCCGTTCGCCTGGCCGTCGTGCTGGTCTTCGCCCTCGTCGCGCTCGCCGCGCAGCTCGGGCTCGACCTGCTCCTCGGCGGCTTCGTCGCCGGGATGATCACCCGGATCGCCCTTCGGGGCCGGGAGGTGACCGTCTTCGACTCCAAGCTGAACGCGGTCGGCTACGGGCTCTTGATCCCGTTCTTCTTCATCACCAGCGGCATGGCCTTCGACCTCGACGCGCTGACATCGAGCGTCGGCGCCCTCCTCAAGGTGCCGATGTTCGTCGCCCTCTTCCTGATCGTGCGCGGCGTCCCCGCCCTGCTCCTTTACCGGAGCGAGCTCGACCTCCGCGACCGGTTCGCGCTCGCGGTCTACTCGGCGACCGAATTGCCCCTGGTGGTGGCGATCACCACCCTCGCGGTCGAGGACGGGCACATGAGATCGTCCACCGCGGCCGCTCTGGTCGGCGCCGCGATCCTCTCGACGCTGATCTTCCCGCTGCTCGCGGCGCGAATCAGGCGCGGCGGCGAGCCGGTCGGTGGCCCGATCGAAGCTCCGGCTACCGCTTAGATTCCATCGCCGTGGGCCCCGAGGCTCCAGCGTCCTTCCGGGGCGCGATCCGGCCGGGGATCAGCGCTTCAGGCACCGGGGTCTCCGGC
>DASTAI010000162.1:0-17504 GCA_035712865.1 Solirubrobacterales bacterium | reverse complement strand
CCTCGAGGCATTCCTGCCGCGTCGCGGCGAAGGACTAGCGCTGTCGGCGACGGACATCGAGCTCTATCGGACTTGCCCGCTCAAGTACAAGTTCGCGCGCGTCTTCGGCATCCCGCAGGAGACCACCATCAACCAGCGCTTCGGGATCGTCATCCACCAGGTGCTCGAGCGCTTCCATGGTCAACAGGCGGCCGGAGAGGCAGACGCCGGGAGCCTCGAGCGGCTGATGGCCCTCTTCGCAGCCGCGTGGCGCAGGTCGGGCTTCGGCGAATCCGACGACGAGCTCCAGTTCCGCGAGAAGGCGATCGAGGCGCTGCACCGCTATCACGCCCGCGAGGTGGCGAGCGGCTCGCAGCCGCGCTGGGTGGAGCGCAAGTTCGACTTCAGGATCGGTCCCCATCACCTGCGCGGCCGGGTCGACCGGGTCGACGAGCTGCCCAGCGGAGGCTACGAGCTGATCGACTACAAGACCGGCGACCCGAAGCCGTCGCGGGAGCTCGAGTCCGACGTGCAGCTGGCCATCTATCGCCTCGCCGCGCGTGAGGCCTGGCGCCTCGAGGGAGCGGCGGGGAGCTACTGGTACGTGCTCGCGGACGAGAAGGTCGCGGTCGGCGGCTCGCCGGACGACCTCGAGCGGGTCGAGGGCGTGGTGCTCGAGGTCGGCGAGGGCATCCTCGGCCAGGACTTCGAGCCCCGGCCTTCTCCGGAGATCTGCTCGTGGTGCGATTTCCGCTTGATCTGCCCCGCGTCAGAAGCGTGACGCAACGCACACTGTACATATGTACATGAATCTGGTACATTTGTACACATCATGTTGGCTTGGATCTATCTCTCAGCAGCAATCGCCACCGAGGTGGTCGGCACCGTCTTCCTGCGCTACACGGAGGGCTTCACCCGGCCCGCTCCCTCGATCCTCGTAATCGCGACCTACGCGGTCTCGCTCTGGCTCACGGCCCTGGCGCTGAAGCAGCTCGAGATCAGCCTGGTCTACGCGATCTGGGCAGGCGTCGGAACGGCTGCCGTGGCGACGATCGGCATGGCCGCCATGGGCGAGTCGGTGACGACGCTGAAGCTCGCCAGCATCGCGCTGGTGATCGGCGGGGTCGTGGGCCTCAACCTCTCCGGTGCCAACTAGCCTTGCGCACATGGAGCAGGCGACGGCGAGCCGCCGGGAGCAGATTCTCGAGGCGGCCCTGCGAGTGATCGGCCGTTCCGGCACACAGGCCGTGACCCATCGGGCGGTCGCGGAGGAGGCCGGGGTACCGCTCGGCTCGACGACCTACTACTTCGACTCCAAGGACGATCTGCTCCGCCAGGCACTCGAGCACGTCGCCGCCAGCGAGGTCGAGCGGTACCGGGACCTCGGCGAGGAGCTTCGCACCGTGAAGTCGGCGCGCGAGCTCGCCGACCGGCTGATCGAGGAGCTGGTCTCCGCGGTGCGGGACCGCACCGCCTACATCGCGGAGTACGAGCTCTGGCTGGAGGCAGGGCGGCGGCCGGAGCTGCGTGAGGCGGCGCAGAGTTGGTGTGACGCGGAGCAGCGCTCGGTCGCCGGCGCGATGGAGACGCTGGGCAGCGGTGATCCCCCGACCGACGCCAGCCTGGTGGTGGCCGCTCTCGATGGCCTCGGGGAGAGGATCCTGGCGCGCGAGGACGACCCCGCGCAGGCCGCCGGGGAGTTCCGCCCGGAGCTGCGCCGTCTGATCGAGCGGCTGGTCGGCTAGCTCAGGCGGCTAGCTGTCGCCGTGCTGGCGCAGGTAGCGCTCGAAGTCACGGGCGAGCGCCTCGCCGGAAGGAACGTCCTCCTCGACGTCCAACCGCTCCGCCTGTTCCTCCTCCAGCCGCTTCACCAGCTCCTCGATCTCGGGGTTGGCCGCGACCGCTCGGCTCACCTGGCTCTCGTACGACTCCGTCTCCTCCTCCAGGTCGGAGGCCTCGACGGCGACGCCCACCAGGCCCTCCAGCCGGCGTAGCAGGGCCAGGGCCGCCTTCGGATTGGGGACGGCGGCGACGTAGTGAGGCACCGCGGCCCAGAGGCTCGCCGAGGGGATGCCGCGCCTGCGGCAGGAATCGTGGAGCACGCCGACGACACCGGTGGGTCCCTCGTAGTTCGACCGGGAGAGATCGAGCTCCTCGACCAGGTCCTGGTCGGAGGCGAGGCCGGTGATCGTCACGGGCAGGGTGTGGGCCACATCAGCGATCAGCGCGCCGAGGGTGACGACCATCTCGACCCCGAGCATCTCGGCCGTCTCGGCGATGCCGTCGGAGAAGGTGCGCCAGCGCAGGTTCGGCTCGGTGCCCGCGAGGAAGAGCAGATCGCGCTCGGCTCCGGCGGGTGTGGCGGCGAGGAACACGTTGCCCGGCCACTCGATTTCGCGGGTCTGGCCCTCGGTGAGGGTGATGGTCGGGCGGTTGGCCTGGAAGTCGAAGAACTCCTCGGGGTCGATCTGAGCGATCACATCCGCATCGAGGGACTCGGCGGCCGTCGTCAGGGCGGTCGTCGCCGATCCGGCCGCGTCGTTCCAGCCGGCGAATGCACAGACGAGGACAGGCGACCTGAGCTCCGGGGGCTCCGCCTCCCAAGCGAGGGCGTCCATGGTTCGAGACTAGCGAGTCGGGGACCCCGAGGTGTCCGGTCGAAACTGAAGACTCAATGGTTGATGGAAGCGACCGCACAGGCGACACGGGTCGCCGAGCTCAGGCCCGGACAGCGGTTTCAGGGCATCTACGCCTGCGTCCGCAAGGACCGACTCTCGGCTCGCAACGGCTCGATCTACCTCTCCCTGGAGCTGCGCGACCGCAGCGGGTCGATCCCCGCGCGTGCCTTCCGTGAGGTCGATCGCCTCGCCGGCCGCTTCGAGCGGGGCGATGCCATTCGGGTCTCCGGGAAGGTCGAGCGCTTTCGCGGTGAGCTCGTGGCCGAGGTAGAGGACATCCAGCCGCTCGAACCGGGCGACGTCGACCCCGCGGAGTTCCTGCCGGCGGCCTACCGCGACGCCGAGGAGCTCGAGGGATTCCTGGAGCACCTGACGAGGGAGGTCCACGATCCGGCGCTCCGCCAGGTCGTGGAGCGGGTGCTGTTCACCGAGCCGGTGGCGTCCGAGTTCCGTCGGGCGCCCTGCACCCGGGCGGGCCATCACGCTTACGTCGGCGGCCTGCTCGAGCACACGGTCGCGGTGGGCACGTTGGTGGGGGAGGTCTGCCAGCTGCATCCCCGGCTCGATTCGGACCTGCTGATGGCCGCCGCCCTGCTCCACGACGTCGGGAAGTCACGTGAGTTCACCTACGGGGCCGAGTTCGGGATCACCGAGGAGGGCAGGCTGCTCGGACACCTGGCGCTGGGGGCGGAGATCGTGGGTTCGGCGGCCGGGGAGCTGCCGCCCGACCGACGGGTCGCGCTGCTCCACTGCGTGCTCTCCCACCATGGGGCCGAGGGCGGCCGAGGGCCGGGCGGGCGCGGTTTCGGCATTCCCGAGGCGCTTGCCCTCCAGCGTCTGAACGCACTCGACGCCGGGATCAAGGGCGCGCTCGAGCAGGGTCTCTAGGCGTCCCGCTCCCTGGGTGGTCTCAGCGCCCGGATCACGAGCTGCGTCGCGATCACCAGCGCCAGTCCGGCGAAGATCAGCTCGAGGGCCCGCTGTGAGATCTCGTTGGAGGTGACCACGCCGATCGCGACCCCCACCGGCGAGAGGGCGCCGATCACCAGGCCGTCCCGGACCCGCACGTTGCCGTAGCCGAGTTGGCGCCAGACGGCCACCGCGGCCACCGGGACGATGGCGAGTAGCGAGGTGGCCTCCGCCCGCACCTGCGTCTCGTCCATGAAGATGACGAGGGCCGGCACGAAGAGGACGCCGCCCCCTACTCCCAGCAGCCCCCCGACCAAGCCGCCGCAGAAGCCCAGGATTGCCGCCGCGATCTCGCTCACGGCACGATCAGCTCGATTGCGATCACGACGAGGAGCACGGCGAACAGCAGGGCGATGAGACGCTCGGGAATGCGCTGCTGGAGCGCCGTTCCCGCGAACGCGCCGGCGATCGCGGGAACCCCGACGAGTGCCGCGTTGGGCGGGTCCACGTTGCCGTAGAACGCCTGCAGCGTGACCGCGACGGCCGCGATCACGACGATCGCCATCATGCTCGTCCCGGTCGCCTCGCGTGCCCCGTAGCCCAGCCAGATGATCAGCAGCGGGACGATCACGCTGCCACCGCCGACCCCCAGCAGGCCGCTGAAGATCCCGCCCGCCGTGCCGATCGCCGCCAGCTTCAGGGTCCGAGAGGTGGCGACCGAGTCGCCGGGTCTTGGCATGGCGGGCGATACTAGAGAGGGTGAACGGCGAGAGCGCAGAGGCGGACGTCGTCGATCGCGACCGGCTCGCCGCCCTGATCGAGCCCCTCCGAGGGCGGCCGGACAGCTCGGCGATCCTCACGGACATCGACGGCACGCTGGCTCCGATCGTCCACGACGCGTCGGAGGCCACGGTCCCATACGGCACTCGCGAGCTTCTTCGCCGGCTGGCCGACCGGTATGCGCTCGTCGGTTGCCTCAGCGGCCGCCGCGCTGAGGACGCCCGCCGGGTGGTCGGGCTGGACGAGCTCTTCTACTCGGGCAACCACGGGATGGAGCTGCTCATGCCCGGAGACGCCGAGGTTCGCCCCGATCCGTCGCTCGACGGCCACGAGGACGACGCCCGGCGCTTCGCCGACGGCCTCGACCGATCCGAGCTCGAGCAGGCGGGAATCCGCATCGAGGACAAGGGGCCGATCATCGGCCTGCACTGGCGCGGAGCGCCCAGCGAGGAGTCGGCCGAATCCCTCGCCCATGAGATCGCGAGCAAGGCCGAGTGGCAGGGGCTCGTCTCTCATCAGGGGAAGAAGATCCTGGAGATCCGCCCCAACGTGCCGATCAACAAGGGGATCGCCGTAGCGGCCCTGATCCCGGCCCGTCCGGTGAGCGCCGCTCTCTACGGGGGCGACGATCGCACCGACGTGGACGCCTTCATGGCGCTCCGGACCCTGCAGGAGGGCGGGGAGCTCGAGACCGCGGTCTGCATCGCGGTCGGCTCCGACGAGTCACCACTCGAGGTCTCGGAGGCCGCCGATATGACCGTCCCGGGGCCAGCGGGGTTCGTCCGAGTCCTCGAGGCCCTCGCCGAATAGGGTCGCCTCCCGATGGCGTTCTGCGACCTCCTGCGGACGACCGTCCTGCTCGCGGCGGGCGCGGCGACCGTGCTCGCTGCCGTGACCGCAATCGTGGTGGGAACCACCGGTGACACGCTGACGCTCTTCGTCGCCCTGGGCTGGTGGGCCATCGCACTCGTCGGCGGGCTCATCCTCGGCCGCCCCTCCCAGGCGGCGGAGGCCATGGCGCCCGTGCTGGCGCAGGCTAGGACCTCGACGACGATGCCCGAGATCGGCAATCCCGCGCGGGCCGCCCTCGCCCGGCTCTGGCCGATCGGAGCCTTCGCCGTGATCGCCGGAGGGCTCGGATTCGTCTTTCCGGGGGTCTCCGCCGTCGGCGCCGGCTTCGCGCTCGCCGCGGCGTTGATGTGGCGGGCGCGCGACGCTGCCGTCGCCGCCATCGAGGAGCGAGATGGGATTCGCTTCTACGTCGAGCCCGGCTCCGCCCTGCAGCCCGTCAGGCTGATCCGGACGCCCGGGCTGCGCCGCGATCGTCCTCCGGCCGGGCATCCGCCGCCACCAACCGTGACTTGAACGTCCCGGAGGCCCCCAATGGCAGGGGCTCCCGGGACGTTCAGTGAAATCCGCCTAAGCCCCGACGGGAGCGGCTTCTGCCTGTCCGGCGTCGGCGTTCGCCAGCTCGACGTGCGCCTTGCTGTCCCGCGTCCGGATCAGGACCAGCGTGGCGATGAAGCCCAGAGTCGCGATCACCGCGCCGCCTAGGAAGGCAGCCTGGAATCCCTCGGTGAGGCCGTTGGGCAGCGTGGAGGTACCGGTCGCCATCACGTCGTTGGTGCGGGTGGTCGCGATCGTGGAGAGAACCGCCAAGCCGAGCGCCCCGCCGATTTGCTGCGAGGTATTGATCAGCCCGCTCGCTAGGCCCTGCTCCTTCTCTTCGACCCCGGAGACAGCGGCGATCGTCGAGGTGACGAAGCCGAATCCGAGCCCGACCGCCGCCAGCAGCGAGGCGCCGAGGATGTCGGTCAGGAAGCCACCGCCCACTGAGACTTGGCTGAACCACAGCAGGCCTGCCGCGACGAACAGCATCCCGGCCGCCAGGATCGGCTTGAAACCGAACCGGGTGACCAGCTGTCCTCCCAAGCCGGCCGCGACGACGATCGTCAGTGCCAGAGGGAGATAGGAGAGCCCGGCGTGAATCGCGCTGTAGCCGAGCACCTGCTGCATGTACAGGGAGATGAAATAGAACATCGAGAAGAGGGAGGCTCCGAGGAGCAACCCCACGATGTTCGCCCCGGTCAGTGTCCTCAGACGGAAGATCCGGAATGGCACGAGGGGAGCCTTCGACCGCAACTCGATCGCGACGAAGATCCCGATCAGTGCCACGGATCCGGCCAGCAGGCTGATGATCTTGGTGGAGCCCCAGCCCGAGCTGCTGGCGTCGAGGAACGCGTAGGCCAATAGGGAGAGCCCCGCCGTGATGCTCACGGCACCGGCGGCGTCGAAGTGACGGGTCGCCGACTCCGAGCGGCTCTCGGGGATCAAGCCCGGGGTGAACGCGAGAGCGATCGCTGCGACTGGCACGTTGACCCAGAGCACCCACTCCCAGCCGAGGTACTCGGTGAGGATGCCGCCGAGCAGGACGCCGGCCGCTCCGGCCGAGCCCGCCACGGCACCCCAGGCACCGAGCGCCTTGTTGCGCTCAGCCCCGTCCTTGAACAGAGTGGTGACGATCGACAGTGCCGCCGGCGACACGATCGCGGCGCCGAGGCCCTGCGCCGCGCGGGCGGCGATCAGCTGGCCCTGGGTCGCGGCGAACCCCGCCGCGAGCGAGGCGATCCCCACTACGGCCAGGCCAACCATGAACACCCGGCGCCGACCCAGGAGGTCGGCGGCGCGTCCGCCGAGCAGCAGGAAGCCGCCGAAGGCGATCACGTAGGCGTTGACGATCCAAGGAAGGTTCTCCTCCGAGAAGTCGAGCCCCTTGCCGATGCTCGGCAGCGCGACGTTCACGATGGACGCGTCCAGCACGACGATGAACTGCGCCACGCAGAGCAGGATCAGTGCCGTCCAGCGCTTCTCTAGATATTCCTGGGCTGTGGTCATCCCCCTGGACTCCTTTCGGTCGCTTCCCGACTTCTCTCGCCGGTCTCAACTTGACGACGAACGGGGTGTGTCGAAATAGACATCTTCGTCATGTAAGCTCTCAATCGGAACCGGAGTTCCGCTTTCGCTTGGAACTATACGGAATTCCGATTCCGTTTGCAGAGTGAGTCTCGACACACTTCGACAGGATCGCCAAGGAAGAGCCTCGACCCAATGACACCCGTCACAGAGACCACGCCGACCGCGAAGAAGCAGACGAACGGAAACGCTCGGGTCCTCCGTGCTGACGCGCGCCGCAATCGCGAAGCGGTTCTGGCCGCCGCGCGGGAGGGCTTCGGCGAGCAGGGCCTGGACTGCCAGATGGAGGACATCGCCCGAGCCGCGGGCGTCGGGGTCGGCACGGTCTACCGGCACTTTCCGAACAAGGAGAAGCTGGTGGACGCCCTCGTGCAGGACCGCTTCGAGCGGCTCGCCGAGCGCACCGCCGAGGCCCTGAAGGAGGACGATCCCTGGGAGGCCTGGTGCGACCTGATGCGCTGGTCGGCCAAGCTCCAGGCGGACGATCGAGGGCTCTCCGAGCTGCTCGCCTCTCGCCCCCTCCTCGGCGAGGCGGCCGCCGCCAAGGCGGGCCTGGTGGAGCTCTCCGACAAGCTGATGCGCAAGGCCAAGCGCGCCGGGAAGATGCGCAAGGACCTCATGGTCGAGGACATCCCGACGATGATCTGCGGCCTCAGCGCCGTGACCGGGGCGGCCGACGGCAGTCTCTCGGCGATGAACTGGGAGCGCTTCCTCGAGGTGATGCTGGACGGGATGCGAGCTCCGGGCAGCGCCAAGCGTCCGCCGCCGCGGGCCCGGATCAACCAGCCCCGCTAGAGGCGGGCTCGCTTCCGCAGCGGCGCGAAGGAGCGCCAGTTGCGCGTGTTGGAGATTTGCTCGGCACTGAGCCAGGCCCTCCTGGCCGTCCCGACGGAGTAGCGGATGTTGGCGAGCGTCTCGGTGCCATGGGCGTCCGTCGTGCAGACGATCCGCGCCCCCGCCTCGGCAGCCAGCTTGGCGTTGTGCTCGTTGAGGTCACGGCGGTTGGGATTGCCGTTGATCTCCATCATCGTCCCGGTCCTTGCGGCCGCCTCGGCGATCCGCGGCATGTCGACTGAGTACGGCTCGCGGCGGAGCAACAGCCGGCCGGTGAGGTGCCCGATGCAGTCGACGAGCGGGTTCTCCATCGCGGCGATCACCCGGTCCGTCATCGCCTTCTCGGAGATGTTGAACGAGGTGTGGACGCTGGCCATGACCCAGTCGAGCTCGGCGAGCAGCTCGTCGGGGTAATCGAGGGAGCCGTTGGTCCCGATGTTCACCTCGGAGCCCGCGAGCAGCCGGAAGCCTCGCGGTGCCGACTCGTTCGAGGCGCGAATCTCCTTGATTCTCTTGGCGAGCTGCCGGGCGGTGACGTCGTTGCCGAAGCCGTGGCTCGCCGAGTGATCGGTGATCGCCAGGTAGGCGTAACCGCGCCGGCGCGCCTCCTCCGCCATCTCCTCGAGACTGTTGCGCCCGTCTGAAAGGGTCGTATGGCAGTGGAGATCGCCGCGGATGTCCTCGCCCGTGACCAAGTCGGGCAGCTCGCCGGTGTCTCCCGCCTCGATCTCACCGCGCCCCTCGCGCAGCTCCGGCTCGATGTAGGGCAGGCCGAGGAGCTCGTACACACCCGCCTCTTCGGAGAAGCGGTGAACCTTCTTGCCCTCGACCTCGGCCACCCCGTGCTCGCTCACCGAGTAGCCGCGCTGGAGCGCCCGCTCCCGCAGCTCGACGTTGTGCTCGGCCGAGCCGGTGAAGTGCTGGAGCAGGTTGCCGAAGGTCTCCTCCGTCCCGATGCGCAGGTCGACCTTGAGGCCGGCATGGGTGAGGACGCTCGCGGCGGCGTCGCCGCCGCGGCGGGATTCGGCCGACAGCCCGTGTGTGGCCAGGGCGTCGACGAGTGCCGCCGAGTCGTCTGTCGTCGCGATCAGGTCGAGGTCCTTGCAGGTCTCGGTCCAGCGCCTCGCGGAGCCTGCGATCTCGATGCGATTGGCGACGCCAAGCCCGAGGAGGTCGGACCTGATCTCCTCGGCGACCGGGAGGACGTTCGAGAGGAGTAGGCGCTCGCCGATGCCGTCCTCGGTCACTCCCTCGAGTGAAGAGAGGATGTTCTCCTCGGTCCTGGCGCCGAGGCCCCGCAGCGCGGCGATCCGCCCCTGCTCGGCCGCCTCCTTCAGCTGGGTCAGGTTCTCGACCCCAAGCTCGTCGTAGATGCGCTTGGCCGTCTTGGCTCCCAGGCCGGGGACCCTGGTGACCTCGACCAGGGTGGCCGGGAACTTCGCCTTGAGCTTGTCCGCGGACGGGATGCTGCCGGTCTCGATCAGAGTCTCGATCTTCTCCGCGAGTGTCTTGCCGATCGCCGGTAGCTCCGTGAGCCTGCCCTCATCGGCCAGCTGCTCTATCGAGACGGGGCTCTCGGCGACCGTGCGCGCAGCCTCTCGGTAGGCCTGCACTCGGAAGCGGTCGGCCCCGTCCAGCTCATAGAGAATCCCAAGCTCTCGAAGGGCGGCGGCGATCTCCGCGTTGCGCATACGGACAAGTTTGCCGCTAACTACTCTTGCCGCCGTGCCCGCCCCCTCCACCGGGTCCGACGAGGCCTGGGTCATCCTCCCGACCTACAACGAGGCCGAGAACCTGGAGCGAATCGTCTCCGCCGTGCTCGAGCAGCTCCCCGAGAACGGCCGGGTGCTCGTCGTGGACGACAACTCCCCGGATGGCACCGGCGAGATCGCCGACCGGCTGACTGCCTCGAACGAGTCGATCGCGGTGCTCCACCGGCAGCACAAGGAGGGGCTCGGACCGGCCTACCTCGCCGGCTTCCACGTCGCCCTGGAGGGGGGAGCCCAGCGGATCGTCGAGATGGACGCGGACTTCTCGCATGACCCGGCCTACCTGCCGGGGCTGATCGGCGCGGCCGACCACTACGACCTGGTGATCGGCTCGCGCTACGTGCCCGGCGGCGGAGTCACTGACTGGGGGGCGATGAGGAGGTTCATCAGTCGCGGCGGCAGCACATACGCGCGTCTCGCGCTGCGCGTGCCCGTCAGGGACCTGACGGGCGGCTTCAAGTGCTTCCGGCGCGAGGTGCTGGAGGCGATCAATCTCGACACGATCGAGGCTCGCGGCTACGCCTTTCAGGTCGAGACCACCTATCGGGCGCTCAAGGCCGGCTTCCGGGTGGTGGAGATCCCCATCGTCTTCAGGGACCGCACCCACGGCACCTCGAAGATGAGCCACTCGATCGTCGCGGAGGCGATGTGGCGGGTTCCCGCGATGAGATTCCGTCGCTGGTGAGCTACTTCACTTTGTATAGTAAAGGTGCGATCCGGAGCTAGACTGGGTACAGACTTTCAACCACCGACCGAGGAGACCACCGTGCCGGGCAAGCTCGATGATGTAACCGACGCCAGCTTTCAGTCCGACGTGCTCGATGCCGAGGGCGCCGTGCTCGTCGACTTCTGGGCGCCCTGGTGCGGCCCCTGCCGCGTCGTCCATCCAGTCCTGGAGGAGATCGACTCCGAGCGGGACGACCTCAAGATCGTCAGCCTCAACACCGACGAGAACCCGCAGACCGCGGCCAAGTACGAGGTCCTCTCGATCCCGACGATGATCGTCTTCAAGGACGGCGAGGTCGCCACCCGACTGGTCGGCGCCAGGCCGAAGGCGCGGCTCGAGTCCGAGCTCGAGCCCGTTCTGGCCTAGCGGACCTTCTTCTCGAAGCCGTCCCTAGGATGCGCGCGTGGCTGTCGACCGGCAGCGAATCGCGTCCGGTTCCCCCTACGAGGAGCGCTTCGGCTTCACGCGCGCGGTGCGTGTCGGCGAGAGCGTCAAGGTCGCAGGAACCGCGCCGATCTGGCCGGACGGCTCCTGCGACCCGGACCCAGGGGTGCAGGCACGCCGCTGCCTCGAGATCATCGCCGCGGCCCTGGCAGAGGCCGGGGCGACGCCGGATCAGGTGACGAGGACGCGGATCTTCATCACCGACTCGGCCGACTCCGAGGCCGTGGGCCTCGCCCACGGCGAGGTCTTCGGTGATGCTCGGCCCGCGATGACGATGGTGGTCGTGAAGGGGATGGTCGATCCCCGCTGGAAGGTCGAGATCGAGGCAGAGGCTGTGATCGTGTGACGCTGGTCCGCTACTACGCCGCGCAGACCCTGGACGGCTACATCGCGGAGTCCGATGACTCGATCGGCTGGCTGACCGGGTATGAGGGCAGCTTCGAGGGAGCGGACTCCGATGCGGGACAGGCGGGGTACGACGAGTTCTACGAGGAGATCGGGGCCATGGTGATGGGTTCGACCACGTACGAGTGGGTCCTGGCGCACGCGGGCGGCTGGCCTTATGCGGGGAAGCCGACGTGGGTGCTGAGCTCGCGCACGCTGGCGCTTCCGGAGGGAGAGGACGTCGACGTTCGCATCGTCGGCACGGAGGTCCCTGACCTGATCGATGAGATGCGGGACGCAGCCGGAGAGAGGGACATCTGGATCGTCGGCGGCGGCCCGGTGGCATCTCAATTCGCGGACCGCGGGCTCCTGGATCGGGTCGAGGTGACGGTGGCTCCGGTCGTTCTCGCCGGGGGCAAGCGGCTGTTCGAGCGGCGGCCGCCGGGTGGGCCGATGCAGCTGATCTCCGCTCGCACCTTCGCGAGCGGGATGGTCGGCCTGACCTACGAGATCAGGCGCTGACCAAGGCCCGGACGCGCTCGGGGGTGAGCTCCTCCAGGGAGTCGAGGACGAGGTCGGCCAAAGTCAGGGCCTCGGGCTCGGGGGGGAAGTCCTCGTTGGGCACCGCGATCACCGTCGTCTCAGCGGCGTGGGCCGACCGAATGCCGTTCGTGGAGTCCTCGATCGCCGCGCACTCGCCGGCCTCGACGCCGAGCCGGCGAGCCGCTTCGAGATAGACGTCGGGCGCCGGCTTGCCGGCTGGAACCTCTTCGGAGGAGACGGTCGCCCGGAAGCTGTCGGCGATGCCCGCCTCGTCGAGGACGAGGTCGATCACATTGCGGTTCGAGGACGAGGCGAGGCCGAGCGGCCACTCGGCCGCGAGCTCCCGAACACACTGGACGGCGCCGGGCAGCAGCGGCAGGTGCTCGCGATAGCGGCGCGCCACCCGGGCGGCCACCTCTTCCGAGATTCGCTCGGGCGCGACGGGAACGCCGAGCTCGTCGTGCATGTACTGGGACCACTCGGTCGAGCTCATCCCCAGCATGTCCCACTCCGCGCTCTGCTTCCAATGGCCGCCCGATTCCTCTGTGAAGACGCGCTTCATCTCCACCCACACCGACTCGGAATCGAGCAGCACGCCGTCCAGGTCGAAGACGACCGCGGCGATCTGGCGGTCGGGGCCCACTCAGGCCCTGTTGAGAGCGATGCGCAGCTCGCGGCCCTCGATGGTCGCCGTCTCGCCGGCTCCGTCGGCGCCGTAGCCGACCGAGGTGGCGAGGGTTTCGCCGGCGATGTAGGACTCGTGCTCGCGCGCCGCGTCGAGCAGCTCGTCATCGCCGCCCAGCTCGAGCGAGATCCGATCGGAGACCTCGAGCCCGGCCTGCTTCCGTGCCTCCTGGACGGCGCGGACCACCTCCCGCGCAAGGCCCTCCCGGCGCAGCTCGTCGTCGAGATCGAGTTCCAGGGCAACCGCGTGTCCGGCCTCGGCCTCCACCTCATAGCCCTCCAGCGGCTCCATCACGAGGTTCAGGTCATCGGTGCCGAGCGTGTGGTCCTTGCCACCGACCTGGATGCCGACCTCCTCACCGCGGTCGATGGCCGCCGCCACCAGGCCTGGTTCGAGGGCCTCGACGGCTGCGGCGACCTGCGGCATGTCCTTGCCGAACCGCGGCCCCAGGGCGCGGTAGTTGGGCTTCACCTGGTATGAGACGAGCTCGGCCTCGGAGTGGACGAAGTCCAGCTCCTTGACGTTGAGCTCGGACGAGACGACTCCACCGAGCCTCTCGATCGCCTCCCGCTCGGCGTCCGAGGCGACCACCACCGCTTTGCGGAGCGGCTGCCGGAGCTTCACCTTCGCCTGCGCCCGGGCCGCCCTGCCCAGCTCGATGGTGCGCCGCACCGCGTCCATCCCCGCCTCGAGTTGGGCGTCGACGAGGCCTTCGTCGAACTCGGGGTAGTCGCAGAGATGGATCGAGTCGGGGTCCTCACTGGTCCACTGATCGACCGGCTTCTCCAGCCCCGTCTCCTCCCCGAAGAGCAGGTTGGCGTAGATCTCCTCGGCGACGAAGGGCGTGAACGGCGCCAGCAGCTTCGCCGTCTCGCCGAGGCAGAAGCGCAGGGTCTCGAGCGCCGCGAAGTCCCCGTCCCAGAAGCGACGCCGGCTGAGCCGGACGTACCAGTTGGAGAGCTCCTCGGTGTAGTCGGCGATGATGCGGGCGGCGGCGGTGCAGTCGAATCCCTCCATCTGCTCGCGCACATCGGCGATCGTGCGCTGCAGCCGGGAGACGGCCCAGCGGTCGAGCTCGGTCACCTCGGACTGCTCGCCCGACGCCCATTTCGGCACGTAGGGCAGCTCGCCGGTCTCGAGGCCGGAGGCGTTCGCGTAGGTCACCCAGAACGCGTACGTGTTCCAGAGGGTGAGGATGAACTGGCGGACGGCCTCCCCGACCGTCTCAACCGAGAAGCGGTAGCCGTTCCAGGGCTGCTGGGAGGCGAAGTAGTACCAGCGGAACGCGTCCGCGCCGAAGCGGTCGATCACCTCCCAGGGCTCGACGACGTTGCCGCGGCTCTTCGACATCTTCTGGCCCTCGGGATCGAGGATCAGGCCGAGGCAGACGACGTTGCGGAAGCTCGAGGTGCCGAAGAGGAGGACCGCCTCCGCATGCAGTGTGTAGAACCAGCCGCGGGTCTGGTCGATCGCCTCGCAGATGAACTCGGCCGGAAAGCGCTCCTCGAAGAGCTCCTGGTTCTCGAAGGGGTAGTGGTACTGCGCCCATGGCATCGAGCCGGAGTCGAACCAGGTGTCGATCACCGAGAGGACCCGCCGCATGGTCCCGTCGCAGCCCTCTCGCTCGCATGACCAGGTGACCTCGTCGATGTAGGGGCGATGGAGATCGTCCGGAATCTCGCCGGCGCGGTCGCGGACGTCCGCCATCGACCCGGCGCAGAAGCGCTCGTCGCAGCCGGCGGCGTCGCACTCCCAGATCGGCAGCGGAGTGCCCCAGTAGCGGTCCCGGGAGAGGGCCCAGTCGACGTTCCCCTCGAGCCATTTGCCGAAGCGCCCGTGCTTGATGTGCTCGGGGTGCCAGCCGATCTGCTCGTTGGCCGCGAGCATCTGGTCGCGCACCTCGGTCGTCTTCACGTACCAGCTCGCCTTCGCGTAGTAGAGGAGCGGTGTGTCGCAGCGCCAGCAGTGGGGATAGGAGTGCAGGTAGGTCTCGGCGCGCAGCAGCTTCCCCTTCTTCTCGAGCGCTTCGATGATCCCCGGATCGGCGTCCTTGACGAACTGGCCGGCGAAGTCGGTGACCCGCTCGTCGAAGCGCCCGCGATCGTCGACGGGGTTCTGGAGCTTGATCCCGTACTGCTCGCCGAGCCGGAAGTCGTCCTCGCCGAACGCGATCGCGGTGTGGACGAGGCCGGTTCCCTCGTCGGTGGTGACGAAGTCGCCGAGGAGGACCGTGTGCCCGCGCGGGCCGTAGTCGGTGATGTAGTCGAAGGGAGGCTCGTACGAGGTGCCGGCGAGGGCTTCTCCGGGGAAGTGGGCGAGCAGCTCGGCCTCCTCGCCGAGGACGTGCTCGACGCGATCACGGGCGAGGATGAAGATCTCCCCCCGGAGGCGGGCGCGGACGTACTCGATGTCCGCCCCGGCCGCGATCGCGGCGTTGGAGATCAGGGTCCAGGGCGTCGTCGTCCAGATGAGGAGGTTGTCGCCAGGCTCGAGAGGGGACTCCGGGATCGCGTCGGTCGGCACCGGGTGGCGGACGGGCATCTTCACGTAGACGGAGGGGTCCTCGACGTCGCGGTAGCCGAGGGCCACCTCGTGCGAGGAGAGAGCGGTGCCGTCCCGCGGGCAGTAGGGGACGACCTTGTAGTCCTCGTAGAGGCGGCCGTCATCCCACATCCGGCGCAGCGCCCACCAAACCGACTCGATGTACTCGTTCGTCATCGTCACGTACGGGTCGTCGAGGTCGATCCAGTGACCGATCCGCTCGGTCAGGCGGGTCCACTCCTCTACATAGCGGAAGACCGATTCGCGGCAGCGCTCGTTGAACTCGGCGATCCCGTATTCGTCGATCTCCTCCTTCGACGTGATCCCGAGCTCCCTCTCGACTTCGAGCTCGACCGGCAGACCGTGGCAATCCCAGCCGGCCTTGCGCGGCACCATGTTGCCCGCCATGGTCCGGAAGCGCGGATAGATGTCCTTGAAGACGCGAGATAGAACGTGGCCCGCATGCGGTCGGCCGTTCGCCGTGGGCGGGCCGTCATAGAAGCCCCAGAGCGGGGCGGACTGCCGGTTCTCCAGGGAACGCCGGAAGACGTCGCGCTCGCGCCAGCGCTCGAGGATGTTCTCCTCGAGCTCGGGAAAGGACTGCTTCGTGTCGACTGGTCGAAATCCGGCCACTGGGCCGGATTCTGGCAGTCAGTCCTTGGGCAGCGTCACCGAGCCGTCGTCCTCGATGGTCCAGTTCGGGTTGTGCGCGACCTCCCACGGGTAGCCGTCGGGATCGAGGAAGACCGCCGAGTAGCCGCCCCAGAAGGTTTCGCCGGGCTCCCGACCGATCGTGGCGCCGGCCGCACGCGCCTCCTCGATCACGTCGTCGACCTCCTGCGGCGAGCGCGTGTTGTAGGCGAGTGTGATCCCTCCCCAGCCGCCGCTCCCCTCCTTGACCGCACTGTCTTCCGCCAGCTTGGCGCGGTTCCAGAGGGCGACGACCATGCCGCCCGCCTGAAAAAAGGCGACGTCGTCATCGGGGGCTGCGCCGGTCTTCCACCCAAGAGCCTCGTAGAAGCTGCGGGCGCGATCGAGGTCCGAGATTCCAAGTGTGATCAGGCTGAGTCGCTGGTCCATGTGGTTTCCTTCCGTCGCGATGTTGGCCGACCCTAAGCGGCGATCCCGGCCGTGGCTTGAACATTTCGGACGTTCTCTAGCGTTTCGGGAATGGGCACCTACCGCGAGTTCGCCCCGAGCCCCCCGCTGCACCCCCTTCTCTCCTGCCGCTGGCAGCGCGACCTCCCGGCTGACGACCCAGCCGAAGCGACGCTGATCCTGCCGGACGGCTGCGTCGACCTGATCTGGCGAGACGCGCGGCTGATCGTCGCGGGGGCGGACCGCACCGCCCGGCGAAGTCCAATCGAAGCTGGAGGCACGATCGTCGGCGTGCGCCTCCGCCCCGGGATGGCCGGAGCGGTCTTTGGGGTCCCGGCGGACGAACTGCTCGACTCCCAGGTCCCGCTGCAGGAGCTGCTCGGCTCGCAAGCCTCCGAGCTCTCGGAGCGACTCGCCGGAGCGGATGGACGCGAAGCCGAATACCTGCTGCTGGAGGGGATCGTCGCCTCCGCCATCGCGGATGGGTCCCCCGATCCGCTCGTCCTGGCCGCCACTCGGCGCCTGGGGTTCCCCGGGAGCCGCGTCGACGAGTTGGCCGATGCCCTGGGGCTGAGCGAGCGGCAGCTGCGGCGTCGCTTCCATCGGGCGGTCGGCTACGGACCGAAGACGCTGGACCGGGTCCTGCGCTTCCGGCGGCTGGTCTCACAGGCTCGTGCCGTCTCGGACGGCGAAGTGGACCTGGCGAGGCTCGCCGCGGAGCTCGGCTACGCGGACCAGGCGCACATGAGCCGTGATTCGGTGCGCCTCACGGGCATGCCGCCCGCTCGCCTCGCCGCGCTCTGGGCCACCTGAGGCCCTGAGGGTTTCAGGAGGCATCCTGGCGAGCACGATGCAGTCATGACGATTGGCACGTCGCTCTTCCTGATCGCCGTGGGGGCGATCCTGCGCTACGCCGTCAAGGACGAGTGGAAGGCGGTGGACATCCCGACGGTCGGTCTGATCCTGATGATCGTCGGAGCCTTCGGCCTGATTCTCGGCCTCTACCTCACCTTCGTTCGCGGCCGGCCGGACCCGAGCCTGGGCGAGGACGACGCTGCGGCGCGCCGGCGGCGAAGCCGCTACTAGGCGGCGCGGTCCAGCTTGCGGCAGAGGTCGGCGAGCTGTCGCTTCTCAGCCTCATCGAGAACACCGAAGGCCTC